>NZ_JBJFHB010000029.1:0-10646 GCF_051893255.1 Lactobacillus sp.
TCCTTGGCAAAGAGGTGGAAGTAAGACTGGCCGGTCCCGGCTGGATCCTTGGCCCAGACGCTGCCGCCAAAGAAGCTGCCCCAGTTGTTGGGTTTTTGCCCATTTTTTCCGGCAAAAATGTAGTAGTCGCGGTACGGGCTCTTAGGGTCGCTGATGGCAGCCTTAAACCAAGGGTGCTGGTCGGACGTGTGGTTTAAGACAAAATCCATGATGAGCTTGATGCCTGCTTGGTGCAGGTCTTGAACCAAATTTTCAAAGTCGGCCATGGTCCCCATCACCGGGTCGATTTGGTAGTAGTCGCTCACATCGTAGCCATTGTCTACGCCAGGCGACAGGTAAATCGGGTTCAGCCAAACGGCGGTGATCCCAAGATTTTTCAAATATGGAATCCGCTGACGGATCCCGTTTAAGTCGCCGATCCCGTCACCGTTGCTGTCTTGAAATGATTTTGGGTAAATCTGATAAATAATGGCGTTTTGCCATGCTTCCTGCTGTGTCATAATTCGTTTCCTCCGCTATTTAATCTACAGAATTTATTGAGCGCTTACAATCGTGCTGGCCCTGTTATCGGTAACAAGCAAAAAAGGTCAAGCCGTCTTCAACGGTTTGACCTTTCACTAGCTATTTAGTTGATTCCGCCTTTGATAAAGTCGGCTTGATAAACATTTCTCCTTGGGGAGCCCCGTTTTGGTTGATCTTGCGCAAAATCAGCTGAGCCAGGTTTTCGCCGATCTTCCATAGGTCCTGCTTGACCGTGGTGATCTTGGGTGAAGAAACCTTGTCCAGCAAAATACCGTCAAAGCCAATTACGCCGTAATCGCCCGGAATGTCCTTCTCCTCTTCCACTAAAGCCTGGATGATCCCAGTCGCAATCCGGTCACTGCCGCAAATGAAGCAGGTGTTCTTCGGATATTCAGACAAGTGCTCTTTCATGAAGGCCCGAGCCGCCGTAGCGCTGTTTTTCACCCGGTTGACGCTCGGGATCTTCTTGTTTTGCTGCATGGCATTCACATAGCCCGCTTCTCTAGAAAACTCAAAGGCTTCTTTAACATCCAGGCCGATAAAAACTAAGTTGCGGTAGCCCTGCTTTAGGGCATATTCCGTCGCCATCGTTTCCCCGCCTAAGTTGTCGGTATCGACGAAGTCGTAGCCGCCCCGGTTTTCGCCAAAAAGGATAAACGGCTCTTTCAAGGCGTTCAGCATCGGATAGTCGTCAACGCGCGTCCCCGTAATGACGAAGCCATCAGCCGGCCCCTGCTCAATCTGGCTGCCCTTTAACAGCAGCTGCAAGGAATAGTTCTTCTTCTTTAATTCTGTAGCCATGCCAAACAAGACATTGGTATAGTACGGATCCATGTGGTCAATGTCTTCCAAGATCACAAACTTCACCACGCTAGTCTGGTTCTTAGCCAAGGCCCGGGCAGCATTATTTGGATGATAGTTTAACTTGCGCATGGCATCTTCCACTACCACCTGCAGTTCCGGCGCGACTAGCTCTGGGTGGTTGATGACCCTGGAAACGGTCATCTTGGAAACGTGCGCCTTTTGAGCCACGTCTTCCAAAGTAGCGGTTCTAGTCAAAAGCTTCCCCTCCCATCAAGGAATTAACTCTATAATTTTCTCTAGCGAATTTATCTCTTCTCTCTTGAACAGTTTACCATAAAAAAAGCGCTTTTCCAGCTTTTCCGTTTTCGCTTACAAATTTAGAAAAAGCATGTTTATTGAATAGGATATCTATTTTTCAACTTGCAAAAGGTAAGCAGCATATGGCGCTAGTTTTCCTTCCTTTAATTCGTCTAACGAGTCTTGGTTGCTTAGTAAAACTTTTGCCACTTGATCTTTAAGCGTGAACCTTTGCTCCGCGCCGGTCAAATTGCAGACAATCAGCCACTTTTCTTCTGCATTTTCCCGGTAGTAAGCCATCACCTGGTCTTGCGTGTCTAACAGGGTAAATGACCCATCGGTCAAGACACGATGTTGGTGGCGCAACTTAATTAAGGCTTTATAACAATAGTAAATAGAATTTGGATCATTCAAAGCCGCTTGGACGTTGATTTTCGAAAAATTCGGGTTAACATGCAACCAAGATTGACCGCTGGTAAAGCCGGCATCATGGCTGGTATTCCACTGCATCGGGGTTCTGGCATTGTCCCGGCCCTGGGCATTGATGGACTTCAAGATGTCTTCAGCCTTTTCCCCCTTTGCTAGCCGTTCGTCGTACATCCGCCGGGCTTCGATGTCTTCAACTTCGTCAATCTTGGACACCGGGCAGTTGGTCATGCCGATTTCTTCGCCCTGGTAGATGTAAGGCGTCCCCCGCAGGCCGTGCAGGAGAATCGCCAGCATCTTGGCGCTGACCACCCGTTTATCTTGATCATTGCCAAAGCGGGAAACGATTCTTGGCAGGTCGTGGTTGTTCCAAAAGAGGCTGTTCCAGCTGTGGTTGAAGTCCAGCTTTTGCCATTTGGCTAAGACCGACTTAAGTTCGCCGCAGTCAACCGGCTTCGTGTCCCACTTTTCCTTGCCCTGTTGCTTGTCTAATTCGGTGAATTCAAACTGGAAGACCATGGACAGTTCTTTTCGGTCAGGGTCGCTGTAAAGCGGAGCGTTGTCTAAAGTAGCCCCCCAGGTTTCCCCTACCGTCAAAAAGTCCCGGTCGCCAAAGGTTTTTTCGTGCATTTCTTTTAAGTAGTCGTGAAGCTTGGGCCCATTGCCGGTGATGCCCTTTTCCGGCACCTTGCCGATCAAGTCGATGACGTCCATCCGGAAGCCACCGATCCCCTTGTCGATCCAGAAGTTCATTAAGTCGTAGACTTTTTGCCGAAGCTTGGGGTTGGTCCAATTTAAGTCAGGCTGCTGCTTGGCAAAAATGTGCAGGTAGTACTGACCAATTTCCTGGTCAAACTCCCAGGCACTGCCGGAAAAGCTGGACCGGAGGTCATTAGGCTTTTCCTTGGCCCAAACGTAGTAGTCGTGCTCTGGCGAATTCACATTTTTCCGGGCTTCAACAAACCAAGGGTGCTGGTCAGAGGTGTGGTTGACCACCAGGTCCATCACGATCCGGATGCCCCGTTTGCCGGCTTCGGCGATTAATTTTTCCATGTCGGCCATGGTCCCGTACTTAGGGTCAATCTCCTCGTAGTCGGAAATGTCGTAGCCATTGTCTACGCCTGGGGACTTGTAAACCGGGCACAGCCAGATGGCGTCAATGCCTAGGCCCTCAAGATAGTCCAAGCGGGAGATGATCCCGCGCAAGTCGCCAATGCCGTCGCCGTTGCTGTCTTGAAAAGATTTCGGATAGATTTGATAGATAACAGCCTTTTTCCACCAAGGTTCTTTCTTTGCTTGCGTCATTTTTTCTATTTCTCCTTTTACATCTTCAATATTCTCATGCTAAAAATAAGCGCTCACATTTTTCAATAATTAACTATAGTCGTTCTGGTACAAGAATCAAGCAGTTACCGCTAACCATTTTTGAAAAAAGCAAAAAGAGTAAGAAAGAATAAAAAGACAAAAGAAAAAAGCAGTCTTTCGACTGCTTTTAAGTGCAAAGGCTTGGTATGACTAATTCCGTGCTTATTTAGGCATGTACCAGTTGGTTAATTCATCCTTGTTTTCATCGTAGTCGATCCCAGAGAAAACGTGGGTGAGCCACTCTAGGCTCAATTTAAACCACTGGGCCACGTGTGGGTTGCCCTGCCAGGAAATGTCGTCCGTAGCTAATTCCGGCGTGGCCAAGGAGTAGCCGTGAAAGCCCGTGTCAAACATGTGGGCTTCGCACTTGACCCCATTTTTAAACAGGGCTTCTTCGTAGGCCATGGCATTGGTTGGCAGGCAGATCGGGTCATTCCAGGACTGGAAGATAAAGGTTGGCGGGGTCTTTGGCGTCACACCCAAGGCCGTGTCGATCAATTTTTCATCATCTGGCAAGGCCCCGTCAGCCTTACCGCCAATTTCAAAGGCCACCTTGTGGACGTCGGTTAGTGGGTAGCCCAAGATGGTGGCGTTTGGCCGCACTTGGTCGCCTTCGTAGCCAAACTGCTCCTGATACTTAGGGCTGTCAGCCAGGTAGTTGGCGGCACTTGCGATGTGGCCGCCTGCGGAAAAACCGATAGTCATGATCTTGTCTGGGTCAATTTGGTAATCGGCGGCGTGGTCTCGGTAATAGCTGACCGTGCTCAAGACATCAAGTCCGGCATCTGGGTAGATCTTGCCCTCGTCTTGCAAGAGATTGTAGCTGACCACGCAGGCATTGAAGCCGCGGGCCACATAGGCTAGCGCTACCGGCTCGCTTTCTTTGACCGACAGGTGGGTAAAGCTGCCGCCCGGCACCACAATAGCTAGCGGCCGCAACTTATCTAGCGGCTTGTGGTGGTGCCTAACCGTATAAGTCGCGATGCTGTAAGTCCGTCCATTAAAGTTCTTTAGTTCGATTGTCTTCGTTTCCATTTTTTGCCTCACTTTTTCTTCGGCTCATCCCCTTGGCCAGCAAGAAGCTAGCTAGCGGAATCGTCAACAACACGCCCATCAGCGAATACATGATGATTAAGGCTTCGTTTACAAAAAGTTTATCATTAATTACCTCACCAAAGGTATAGTGAAGGCGGTAATACCATAAAAATAATGACAAAAAGCTGCCAAACATCCCATAGACGATGGTGTTCATGGCCGTCCCCAAAACGTCGTAGCCAATGGCCCAGCCACTCTTTAAGAGCTCGTGCTCCTTGATTTCTGGCTTAGCCTTTTTTAATTCCAAAAGTCCCGAACTAATGGAAACCGCGGCTTCTGCCACTGCCCCCAGGGCTGAAAAGACGGCAACCGTCACTGAAATCTCCTCATAGCTGATCCCCGGCATCTGGGAGTGGCCGAGCAGGATTTCCCCAGCTTCAACGCCAAGCCCAGCCGCTTGGGCCAGGTGCTGGATGCCAACGATTAAGACGCTGACGGCTAGCAGGACGATTATCGAAGCATAGAAGGAATTTTTGGCAACGGTATAGTCATGGGTCCCCAGGAAAATAATGGTCACCAGCTTTAAAGGAACAAAGATCAGGGTGATCACCGGAATGCTGAGGCCCCAGGAGATCAGCATGGCCACCAGGATCAAGAGGATGGTGTTGATCATCACGCTGAAAAAGGAGCGGATGCCGGTTTCCCCGCCGACGATGGCCATCAAGATGGCCAAGAGAATAATTAAAGCACCTAAGCTGCTCATTCTTTCCGCCCCCATTCTAAGCCCTTGATGGCCTCTTTGAGTTCAGCCTTCAGGCTGCTTTTATCCTTGATAAAAATCAGGCTGCAGCCAGTCGCAAAGACCACCGTCAAAACGATCCCAATCGCTGACACCGCACTTTGGGTGGCGCCTAGCGACATGGTGAAGTTAAAAGTCGTCCCAATCGTGTTGTTGTCTCTAAAGTAGAGGATGGTCTCGGGCAGGGCTTCTGAAATAAAGAGCAGGACCAAGACATTGATCAAGGGCCCCATGATTTCCTGGCCCATGGTCCGGCCACTTTGAACCAGCTCTTTAACGGTGATGTGAGGCTTGTGCTGGATCAATTCATAAAGGCTGGACACAATATCCGTCGCCTCATCCATAACGGCTCCTAGGACTCCTAAGAGGGTCTGAGCCATAAAGATCCCCCGCACGTCCTGGGTCGCGTAGTCGCCCATTTCATAGTTGAGGTAGCTTTCCCCGGTCAGCTTGATCACGGCATAGCAAAGCCAGAAGGAGACAAAGAGGCCTAAGAGGGTCGCCAGCCAGGTGACCAGCATTTTTTGATTGATCCCTTGAACAATAGCCAGGCTGAAGAAGGACAAGACAATGTCAGCTAAAGAGAACATCCAAACAATGCCGCTCCCGTTGACCTTGACGTCCCACAGGATCAAGATGTAAAAAAGAATCCAGCTGACGGCCAAGGAAAAGACCAAAAGCCAGGACCGGCGGCCCACAATGGCTAGGAGCAGGCCAAAAGTCAGGGTCAAGGTTAAGACCAAGACCCAGTCTCTTTTCGGCGAAATCAGGGCTAAAACGCCCTTGTGGATCTGGATAAAGACCCGCTGCCGGGCCCGGTACTTCTGGCTGACCAGCTGCGACGGAATATAGGTGTTGGTCACCTGGTAGGTCTTGCCCTGATATTTGCCGCTTAAGACCTTGACGTGGAGGTACTGCCGCCGCTCTTCGTCTTTATTGCCGTAGATGTCGGTTTCCTTTTTCAGCAGCTTGTCTTTAATTTGATAATCGGTGATGACAGCTACGTCATTTTTGTAGCCGGTCGTTTTCACATAGGTTAAGGCGGTCAGGGCTAAGCCTAAGATTAAGAAGAGGACCAGCCCCAGCCAACGCTTTTTCTGCATCGTGTGCCTGCTTTCTCTGATATTTTATTAATCATCATATGTATATGTATTTAACTGCATATATCTTTATTTTACCCTACACCCTAATCTTAATGCAAAAAAGGGACTGCGCCGGCAGTCCCTTTTAACTTTTACACTTAATTAAGATTAGCCTTTAAAAAGCTTCTTCCACCAAGGCGTCTTCTTAGCCTTCAGCTGCATGTCGGCCAAGGTCCGAAATTCTGGCCGGGCCTTTTGGGCATTCTCCTGCACCTTGTCCATGATGTCCCGGCGGACTTCCTCGGTGCTCTTGCCCATGTCGGCCACGACCTGGGCTCTTTTTTCTTCAACCGTCAATGGCCGCTCAGGCTCCTTAACTTCGCCGAGGTCCTCCAGGTCGTCAAAGTCTGGCAGGTCCAAGGCGTCATCAGCTGGAGCAGCCTTATTTTCTGCCGGTGCCGCTGCTTGCTGCGCTTGGGCCAGCTCAGCCACCTGGGCCTTTAAGGCGGCGATTTCTTCGTCTTTTTGAGCCAGGCTGGCCTTTAGCTCCTGAAGCTCAGCGTCAGCTGCGCCCTTGGGCTCGGTTGCTTGTTCACTGGCAAACAGTTCCTGAGCTGCTTGCTCCAGGGTCTTGCCTTCTTTGTTCATTTCTTGCATTTTCTTCAAATCAGCGAGATTTTCCGCCGAATAACGGCGGGCGTTTTTGACATGGGAAAAATAAGCCGGGTTGGCAGTCACCTTTTCCACGATCTGCGAATACTTGCGCAAGGTCGCTTCGCTCACGCCTAATTGCTTAGCCGCTTCACTGGTTTTCATCTGCTCGCTTACTTCACTCATCTTCTGAACTTTCTTTTTCTACTAATCTTCAATTAACAAAAAATCAACCACAGCAAGAAGTTATTTACTAATCTTTGTCTCTTTTGGCCTTTAGTCGTGCTTGTGCAAAAGCGTCTTCTTGTGAGCGTAGCGTTCCATTGCCAGGTCGATCAGCTTGGTGATCAGGTCTGAGTAGGAAATGCCAGCTTCTTCAAAGAGCTTTGGATACATGCTGATGTTGGTAAAGCCTGGCAGGGTGTTCAATTCGTTAAAGATCACTTCGCCATCTTCGCGCAGCATGGAGTCGATCCGGGCCATGCCGGAGCATTCGGTTACCCGGTAGATCTTCAGAGCATTGTCACGAACCTTTTGCGCCACTTCATCAGGGATTTGGGCTGGGATTTGCAAGGTCGTCGTTGACGCATTGCTGTACTTGTTGTCGTAGTCGTACCAGCTGTTAGCGGCGTTGATGATTTGGCCAACGCCGGAAACGACTGGCTGGTCGTTGCCCAAAACAGCCGTTTCAACTTCCGTACCAACGATGCCTTCTTCAACCAAGACCTTGTCATCGTACTTGAAGGCTTCGGCCAAGGCATCTGCGTAGTTAGAATCGTCAACCACGTGGGTGATGCCGACTGATGAGCCTTGGTTGGATGGCTTAACAAAAAGGTTGTTAGTGCCTAATTGCTCGCTCACCCATTGGTAGTCATGCTTAGGATTTTTCGCATCGTCATATTCGTAGCGCTTGATGGTTACCCACTTGGCAACGGGAACGCCCACTCTTTGGGCCAGGATCTTGGAGAATTCCTTATCCATGGTTACGCTGGCAGCCAAAACGTCGACGCCGACAAATGGCTTGTCGATCAGGCGGAAGAGGCCCTGCAACACGCCGTCTTCGCCCAAGTTGCCGTGCACGATTGGGAACAAGACGTCCAGTTCTGGCCGGTCAGCTAAAGCAGCGATGTTGGACAGGTTGGCAGCCTTGCTTGGCTTTGCCACCATGTAGGATGGGTCTTCCAAAACCTTGAATGAGTCTTCTTCGCTGGTCATGTAGCCGGCGTTCGTGATCCAGATTGGGTGAACGTCAAACTTGTCTTTGTCAATTGCCTTGTAAATGTTGCCGGCTGACGTGATGGAAACTTCATATTCTGAAGAATTCCCACCAAAAATCAAGCCAACTTGCGTTTTCTTCGTCATTATATTATCTCCTTTGTACCAACTCTAAATTATACCGAAAACTGGACCCTTTGGCGCACTTTATTAACGAATTTTAGGCTTTTTTATCGAGTTTTGTGCTATTAAAAAAATGCCGGAATCGGCTATAATATAAATTAGAAAGGGGTTGATGATCATGCGCCACAAAACCATACCAGTACTGCTCTTGCTTACCGTTTTGCCAGCCAACGCTACCGCAGTTAGTGCGGCTGCCTTTACGCCGCAAGAACAGGCCGAAGTCCAGCGTTTCCAGCGGGAATACCAGGCCTTAAACAAGACAGTCTACACCAAGCAAAATCTTTATGGCACAGTACCTTCGTTGAAGAAGCCTTTTAAGGCAGGTACCTTAAAGGCCAGCTACGTCAATGATCAATTAGCCTACATCAACTACTACCGCGATCTCTTTGGCCTGACGGCCGTTAAAACTACTAAGCAAGGCAACAAGGATGCGCAAACGACCGCTGCTGTCATGGCAGCAATCAACGCGAATCCTTTTATCAACCAGCACGGCTTGCCAAGCGAAAAGCGCCCAAGCTACATTTCTAAGAAAAATTGGGCTCTTGCGCAAGACATCTCTAACAGTGCCAACTTAAACTTTAATGCCAGCCCCCAAAGTGCCGGCGACGTCATCACAGACCTCTTGACGGACCGCTACAACCTGTCAGGGTCTGACACTGGCCACCGGGCCTGGATCTTGTCGACCCGCTTAAGCAAGATCTCAGTTGGGGCGGCTTATGGCACCAACGGCTACCGCTACTCGGTTAACCAGGTCTTGAATATTGGCGACAGTTCCCGGACGGCCAGCCGGGAGATGGTGGCTTATCCAAACGCCGGCGTCTTCCCGATTGAGCTGCTCAGCGGAAACGGCGTTGCTTGGTCGCTCTATTTTTCTAACAAGATCTACAATTCCGTACCAAAAATCACGGTAACGGACAACGACACCGGTAAGACGGTAACGGCCACCAATGTGAGGAACTACAGCTACTATGGCTTTGGCAACTTCCAGACAGTCATCACCTACTCTCCAAGCAGCCTGAAGCTGGTTGACGGCCACCAGTACACGGTGGTGGCTAGCGGATTGGCGACCTATAGCTTTAAGCTTTTTAAGCAAAGCGGGACCAGCCAAAGTTACGCAACTGCGTCAAGCACCGTCAAGTCTTCTAGCACCCAAACTAAGTCCAAGCTCAGCCAAAAGGACCTCCAGCAAAAGGGGCTTGCCAAGTACCTCTACAAGGTCGGCAAGAAGATTTCCAAGGTTAAGGCGAAGAAGGTCACCACGACCAAGGCCGTAAAGAAGACGACTAAGACGGCGAAGACCAAGAAGACCACCAAGTCTAAGAAGTCTTCCAGCAAGTCCAGCTCCTCGAACTCTGGGGGGAAATCGAAGAAAAAGACTTCCAGTAAGTCTAAGTCAAAGAAAAAATCAAGTAAGTCTAAAAAATCTTCTAGTAAAAAGTCTAGTAAGAAATCCAGTAAGAAGAAAAAGTAAGAAGTGACACAATGACCCAGCACCACGATGAATTAAACTGTATCAGCCATGTCCCGATTTTTAAGAATCTGCCCCTTGAGCTGCGCCGCGACCTGGTTCACATTTCCACCCACCAGCAATTTTTCAAAAAAGGCAGCCTGATGCACTCGCCTGGCGACGGCCGCCTGTCCGTGATGTCGCTTGACTCCGGCAAGGCCAAGATCTACAGCCTGAGTGAAGATGGCCATGAGCAAGTGATCAGCTTAATGCAGCAAGGCGACATCAACGGCGAAGAAAACTTGTTCGACACAGAAAACGACGACCTCTTTATCGAAGCCTTAGAAGACAGCACCGCCTGCTCCATCAACTATTCTGACTTTCAGAAGCTGCTCTTGAAGTCGCCGGAACTGTCTCTACACCTGCTAAACGAGTTTGGCAGACGGCTGGTCACCGCGCAAAAGAACGCGGTAAGACGGAATTCCATGGAAGCCGGCCCGCGCTTATTTGCTGCTTTAGTAGACTACGCCGATGAAGCGGGATCAAATACTTTTACCCTGCCCTTAAAGAAAAAGGACCTGGCTAGCTTGCTGGGGATTACGCCAGAAACCCTGAGCCGAGAATTCACCAAGCTGAAGAAAGAAGGCTATATCACGGCCAAGGGCAAGCAAATTACAATCTTAAAACAGTAAAAAAGCCGTGCTTTCGCACGACTTTTTTACTTGGCTAACAACAATTGGGGGAATGAATTGGCTAAAAAGTCCATGGCTAACTACATTAGGGGGAATAAGTTGCCCAAAAATGTCTTGGCTAACTACAT
>NZ_JBJFHB010000030.1:0-2556 GCF_051893255.1 Lactobacillus sp.
CACAAGAAGTGTTAGCACAAGAAGTGTTAGCACAAGAAGTGTTAGCACAAGAAGTGTTAGCACAAGAAGACACTCTCAAACTACTGGTTTGGAGTGTCTTCAAAAATAACAAAGTTATTGTAGCTTGTTTATTTTCCAAAAGCAAGCTATTAGCATTAGATAATTATCTTAGTTTAGCAATTAGCTCTGCTAAAAAAGCTTATTACCTTGAGGGGTTAACCGCTCCCACCTTAACTAAATTATTTTTATTAACTTTGTAGATCCCCGGGACAAAATTCCGATGATACAGCTTCCGCGCCAGGTTTGTTGCTTGACCGGCAGCATTACATAGTCATACTTTGCTAGACAAGCCTTGAAGTCTTTTAGCGACATTTAAATAGCCTATTGCGCCTTAACTTGGTCAAAAAATAGTAGTAACGGCCTAAAAAGTAGTCGTAGTCATCGGCGACATTGCCATAAGGCAAAAGGTATAAAGGATATTGCAAAAAATACCGATTTAATCTTTTGCCAGCCTGTACTTTCATACAGCATGAAGACAAATAAGCAGGATGCAAAAAATGGCCCCGAATTTTTGACCAGTATCAACACGCTTGCCGTCATGGCAAAGAAGGTCAGCTGCTGTCACTTCTTTTGCTTTTATTTTCGTTTTGCTTGTTTCCTTCTCTTTCCTCCTTGTCTTTCTTTTTTACTCTAGCATCCCTTTAATTGCTTTCGCTTAGCTTGTCCAAATACTCATCCAAAAATTCTTCCGCCAAAGAATGCGGCCGGATCTGCTTGCGGGCTTCGTCAACGCTCAGCCAAGCCCAGGCGTCCACTTCTTCGTTTGGCACAGGTAGTTGATCCTCATCAACCACCACCGTGTAGTTCAGCATCAAGACGTTGGACGGGGCAAAGTAGCTCGACCGGTTAAAAGACAGGCCCTTGAGGTCCAAATTGAGCTCTTCTTTTAACTCCCGCCGGCAAGTCGCCTCGCTGTCTTCGCCCTTGTTCACGTAGCCAGCCACCAGGATGTAAGAATCCCGGCCATACTGCTTGATCAGGAGCACCTTGTCCCTAGCTTGGTTCATGACAATCATGCTAACTGCCACAGAAAAAATCGGAAAGCGGAAGTCCTGGCACTTTTCGCAATACGGCACCTCGCCTTCAAGCGGCAAGCTTCTCTTTGTCAACTTTTGCCCGCATTGGGGGCAGTAGTTTAGTTCAAACATGCAATAGCTCTTTTCTTGCTTTATTGCTTTTCAAATAAAGATATACTTACTTGCTTCTCTGACCGACAAGGGGGCTAGCTGCTCCCGGTACTCGTCAACAAATTTCCGCACCCAGTCCGGGTTGGTCTTAGAGTAGTCCCGGAGCGCCCAGCCGATAGCCTTGTTGATGAAAAATTCGCTGCTGCCCAGGTTCTCCAAGATGATTTCCTTTAAGAGTTCTGGATCCGTCGCGCTTTTCAGCCCCAGCTGGAACTCGATTGCCGTTCTTCTCACCCAAAAGTCGGGATCAACCGCCCAGTCCCGGACGGTTTTCATAACTGCTTGCTTATTTTCTTCCTGTCAACCAACCTCGGACTAAAGTCCGGGGCTTGCAAGTCGAGAAATGACTAAATGCATTTCAGCTCACACTAGTCAGATACAGATGATTTGCGGGCGCAGGGATCATCCAATTACCAAACTTATATTATCGAGCCTCGGGTTGCCTGGGGCTCATTTTTTCTACTAAGGATTGCATGCTTGCTTCAGCTTGCAGCTTCCGAATCGTACGGAATTATTTTGTATTCCTGATCCGAAAGCTTGGCAATGCCTTTCTCCAAGATGTTCAGCGCGGCGTTGTAGTCGCGGATGTGGTGCGCTCCACACATTGGGCAGTCCCATTCCCGGTCCTTCAGGGTCAGCTTCTCATGACCGTTGTGGCCCATGATAGAGCCGCAGGCATGGCACCGCTGGGTTGTGTTGCGCTTGTCGATCTCAATGTAGGTCTTGCCGTAAAGGCCTGCCTTGTATTCAAGCATTCTCTGAAAACTGGTCCAGCCCACGTCAGAAATCGACATTGCCAAGGCATGATTCTTCATCAGATTTTTCCCTCTCAAGTCCTCAAGCACTACTATATCGTGGTTATTGATGTATGCAGTGCTGAGCTTTTGAAGGAAGTCCTCTCTTTGATTGCGAACTCGTCTTTGAAGACGAGACGCCTGTTTGCGAGCCTTCTGATAGTTTTTGCTTTGCCAAAGCTTCCGGCCTTCCTTTTTGGCACGAAGCTGTCTTCTTGACGCCCGTCTTTGAAGCTTTTTCAGCCGCTTTAAGGATTTGCGGTAGTAGCGTGGATTGTCCACTACCGTGCTGTCTGAATCGGTCAGGAAATTGTAAAGATTGAGATCGATTCCTGTCTTCTTGCCCGTCTTTGCCTTTTGCGCCTTGAATGGAACAACGTCACCAATTTGAAGAGACAGATAGAAGCCAGAGGCATCATATTTGATGGTGGCCGTGCCAATTCGGAAGTTGGGATTGTGGGCAAGAAGTTTGATAGCCATCGTTGACGCCCTTCTTGTGATACTTTGGGTGGCCT
>NZ_JBJFHB010000031.1:0-10519 GCF_051893255.1 Lactobacillus sp.
GGGGGCGAAATTTCGTAAAAAGTAGTCCGGTTGAGTCAACTCGGGGGCGAAATTTCGGCAAAAGTAGTCCGGTTGAGTCAACTTGGGGGCGAAATTTCGTAAAAAGTGGTCCGGTTGAGTCAACTCGGGGGCGAAATTTCAGAAAAAGTAGTCCGGTTGAGTCAACTCGGGTGCAAATTTTAAGAAAAAGTGGTCCGGTTGAGTCAACTCGGGGGCGAAATTTCGGAAAAAGTAGTCCGGTTGAGTCAACTCGGGGGCGAAATTTCGGCAAAAGTAGTCCGGTTGAGTCAACTTGGGGGCGAAATTTCGTAAAAAGTGGTCCGGTTGAGTCAACTCGGGGGCGAAATTTCAGAAAAAGTAGTCCGGTTGAGTCAACTCTGAGGCGGAATTTCGGAAAAAGCAGTCCGGTTGAGTAAGTTCATGTGTCCCGCACCAACATTGCAACGATGCCCTACACCAGATCCATACCTAACACGCTCCCGACAGCAAACACTGCTATGAAAGCGGTCACCTCACCCATCCAAATCAGTCAAAAACAATCACGGCCGAGCCACACCAGCCAACTATCCCGCACCACCTACTTAAAAAGCGAAACAAATCCCCCAGAAAAAGCTAATAAAACCAAGCGTGGCACCCAACTAAACCCCTTCCCATCGCCTGAAAAGATTAAATTCTAATTTCACAGAATTTCATGCACAAATTTGACTGTTTTTGATTGCTTTTGACTGAGAAAGCCTTTACAATATTATACGAGGTGAGACGAAGATGCTGACGGAAGAACGACAACAATTAATTGCCCGCTATGTTGACGAACATCAAATCTGCCGGGTAGCAGAACTTTGCCAACTGACGTCATCATCTGAATCGACGATTAGACGCGATCTAAGCGAAATGGAAGACCAAGGCCGGCTCAAGCGGGTCCACGGCGGGGCTAGAAGCATCCAGACTTTTGGCCAAGACGTGGCGCAGAAAATCCGCTTCACCATGAACCACGCCGACAAGGAAGCTATCGCTAAGAAGGCCGCTAGCAAGGTCCGCCCCCACGACTACCTTTTTCTAGACGCGGGGACGACCATTTACGAAATGGTGCCCTTCTTAGCCAAGATTCCGGACCTCCACGTCGTGACGAACGGCATGGACACGGCGCTGGCGCTCACGGACGCAGGCATTTCTACCTGCATGCTGGGTGGCCGGGTCAAGGAAGAGACCCACGCGACCGTCGGCGTAACCACGGTGGCCAAGCTGAAGCAGCTGAACTTCAATTCAGCCTTCATCGGGGCTAATGCCTTGAGCCAACAAGGCTCCCTGACTACGCCCGACACGGAAGAGGCCGAAGTGAAGAAGACGGCCATCGCCCAGAGCCAGCACGCCTTCGTTTTGCTGGATCGCAGCAAGATCAACGAAGTAACCTTTGCCGAATTTGCTAAAAGCGAAGAGGTCACCCTGATCTCCAAGCTAAAAAAGGAAGATCGGCAATATTTACCAGTAAATATTCAACTTGAGGAGGCTGAATAATGATTTATACCGTGACTGTTAACCCAGCCCTTGACTATGTTTTGCAATTGCCAGAAGTTAAGGATGGGGAAACCAATCGGTCAAATGATACGCAATTCTTAGCTGGGGGCAAGGGGATCAACGTTTCCCAGATCTTGAACCAGCTGGGCGTTGACAACACTGCCTGGGGCTTTGTCGGTGGCTTCACCGGCGAAGAACTCATTCGCCAATTGAATGTTAAAAAGATCAACAGCGACTTCGTCAGAATCAGCGACGACACCCGCGTGAACGTGAAGATCCACGCTCAAGAAGAAACGGAAATCAACGCTGCCGGTCCTGACATCACCGATCAAGAAGTCGCAGCCTTCAAGGCTCGCCTTGACGACTTAAAGGAAGGCGACGTAGTTGTCTTAAGCGGCAGCTTGGCACCAAGCCTGCCAACCGACTTCTACGAAAGCCTGCTTCCAGTAATCCGGGAAAAGGGTGCAGAATTCGTTGTTGACACCACTGGCGAAGCCCTGCTCAGAACCCTGAAGTTTAACCCACTGGTAATCAAGCCTAACCACCACGAATTGGCCGACTTGTTTGGCACCAGCTTTAACACGACTGCCGACATGCTGGAAGCTGCTAAAAAGCTTTTGGAAAAGGGCGCCCAAAACGTGATGATCTCTATGGCTGGCGAAGGGGCTTACCTGGTAACCAAGGACCACGTTTACCACGCAAACGCAGCTAAGGGCACTGCCGTTAACTCAGTTGGCGCGGGCGACTCCATGATTGCCGGCTTCGTTGGGACTTGGTTTGAAACCCACGACCCTGCCGAAGCCTTGAGAGTCGGCAGTGCCTGCGGCGGGGCTACGGCCTTCACCGAAGACATCGCCGTTAAGAGCCAAATCGACGCGGTCTTGCCACAAATTAAGATTGACACTGTTGAATAAAGTAAAGAGTGAGAGGAAAAGCTAATGCGGATTAAGGATATTTTGAGCCCTGAATCCATGATTATGGATTTGAAGGCCACTACCAAGGAAGAAGCCATTAACGAAATGGCTGACCTTGAAGTAGCAACCGGCATTGTCAACAACAAGGAAAAGTTTGTTGAATCAATCTGGGCTAGAGAAAAAGAAGGCACCACTGGTATTGGCGAAGGCATCGCGATGCCACACGCTAGAAACGAATACATCAACAAGGCTAGAGTGCTTTTTGCCAAAAGTGAAAAGGGGATTGACTACGACTCACTTGATGGTCAACCAGTCCACCTCTTCTTCATGATCGCCGCTCCTGCCGGCGCTGACAACACCCACTTGCAAGCCTTGGCTAAATTGAGCAGCCTCTTGATCAACCCTGACCTGGTTGCCAAGCTGAAGGGCGCTACTAAGCCTGAAGAAGTCATCGACCTCTTCACCGAAGCTGAAGCAGCTAAGGACAAGGAAGACGCTGAACGCGAAGCCAAGCAAGCAGCCAAGAAGGCCGAAGCTGCTAAGGCTGACGACAGCGAAAAGCCATTGATCGTCGGCGTTACCGCCTGCATCAACGGGATCGCCCACACTTACATGGCTGAAGAAGCCTTGATCAAGGCCGGTGAAAAGCGCGGCGTTGAAGTGAGAATCGAAACCAACGGCTCTGAAGGCGTTAAGCACGAATTGACTCCAGACGAAATCAAGCGTGCTGTCGGCGTTGTCATCGCTTCTGACAAGCAAGTTAAGATGGCCCGCTTTGACGGCAAGGAACTGGTTAAGCACCCAGTTGTTGACGGGATCAACAAGCCAGATCAACTGATCGACGACATCTTGAGCGGCAAGGGCAGCGTTTACCACGCAGAAGCTGGTGAACAAACCGAAACTGCTTCAAGCGATGGCAGCGTCTGGTCAACCATCTACCGGCACCTGATGAGTGGTATTTCTCACATGCTTCCATTCGTTATCGGTGGTGGTATCTTGATGGCCATCTCCTTCCTGGTTGAACAATACATGGGCGGTGCGAAGAGCCCAGCCTTCATCTTCTTGAACAGTGCTGGTAACTTGGCCTTCGCCTTCATGGTTCCAGTTTTGGCCGGCTACATCGCTGAATCAATCGGTGACTTGCCAGCCCTGATGCCTGGTTTCGTCGGCGGGTTCATGGCCTCCATCACCAACTCATCTCTTGGCGGCAGCTACGCCGTTAACGTGAACGCCAAGGCTGCTTCACCAGCTGGTTTCTTGGGCGGGATCGCGATCGGTTTCATCGCTGGTTACCTGATCTTGGGCTTGAAGAAGCTGTTTGCTAAC
Organism: Lactobacillus sp.; assembly: GCF_051893255.1. GTDB lineage: Bacteria > Bacillota > Bacilli > Lactobacillales > Lactobacillaceae > Lactobacillus. The sequence continues at coordinate 3,756 of NZ_JBJFHB010000031.1, forward strand.
TTGCCTAAGAACGTTGAAGGTATGAAGCCAATGCTGCTGTACCCAATCTTTGGCTTGCTCCTTGTAGCGCTCATCATGTACTACATCGTCAACCCAATCTTTGGTGCCTTGAACGCCGCAATCACGGCCTTCTTGAACGGCATGGGTACTGGCAACCTGGTCCTGTTGACCACGATCTTGGCCGGCATGATGAGTATCGACATGGGTGGTCCTTTCAACAAGGCTGCTTACGTCTTCGCTTCCGGTGCCTTCGCTAACGACCCTAACTCTAAGACTGCCGCTATCTTGATGGCTGCCGTTATGGTCGGCGGGATGGTTGCCCCATTTGCAACTGCCATCGCTACTACCTTCTTCAAGAACAAGTTCACTGAAGACGAACGCCGCGCCGGCGTTTCCAACTGGATCTTGGGCTTCTCCTTCATCACTGAAGGTGCCATCCCATTTGCCAGTGCTGACCCACTGCGCGTCATCACTTCCTCAATCATCGGTAGTGCTGTCGGCGGCTTCTTGGTAGGTCTCCTGCACGTTGGCGTTCCAGCTCCTCACGGTGGTTTCTGGGTTATCGCTTTGTCAAGCAACCCACTTGGCTACTTCTTAGCCGTAGCAGCCGGCTCAATCGTTGCTGCCTTGATCTTGGGCTTCTGGAAAAAGCCAGTTGAAAAGTAATCAAGATTTTTCTCAACAATAACAATAACCGAATTAAGCGCAGGTCAAGCGGCCCGCGCTTTTTTCGTGCCAAAAAATGATAGACTAGAATTGTGGAAAAAGTTGTGTTACACTCAAACCTTACAGATTTTTAGACAATGTGTAAGTGAAAAAATTAAATCAGACTAGCTTAGAAAGAACAGACAAAAATGATTAAATTAATGGCAACCGACATGGATGGCACCTGGCTCAACTCGCAAAAAGAGTATGACCATGGAAAGTTTGAGCAGATCATGAAGCTGGCCAAGGAGCAAGGCGTCAAGTTCGTGATCGCCAGCGGCAACCAGTACGAAAACCTGCTGACCCGCTTTCCTAAGGAATACCTGAACCAGCTCTACTTTGTAGCCGAAAATGGCGCCTACGTCTTAAAGGGCCGGGAAATCCTGAACATCATCGACCTGAACCAGGAAGAACTGGACACGATTTGGCAGATTAAAAAAGAGTACGATGACCAAAAGACCGTTTTGGCCGGGGTCGACAGTGCCTACACCCTGAAGCGGTACGGCGAAGACTTTATCAAGCACCTGCACCTTTTTTACGAAAAAATGACGGTGGTGGACGACTACAGCGAAGTCAACGACCGGATCTTCAAGTTCACGATTTCCACCGAAGTGGGCAAGTCCAGTGAAATGGCCCAAGTCTTGAAGCAAAAGTACCCGAGCCTTGACATGGTGGCCGGGTCCAACGCCGCTGTTGACATCAGCCGGGCCGGGATGAACAAGGCCGTGGGCCTGAAGCTGCTCGGCCAGCGCTACGGCATCAAGCGAAGCGAAATGGTGGCCTTTGGCGACGGCGGCAATGACGTAGCCATGCTGGAATTTGCCGGCACCAGCTACGCGACCGCTACGGCCCTGCCTGAGGCCAAGCGCGCTGCCAACCACCTGATTGGGTCCAGCGACGATAGTGCCGTTCAAGACAAGATGCTGGATTTGTTGACTAGATAGGAGAATCTATGAGCAAAGCTTTGCAGGTCGTCGACTTAAGCATGAAGTTTGGCGACCAGGAGATTTTTAACAAATTGAACTTCAGCCTGGAACAGGGCTCCATGACGGCGCTGCTTGGCCCGAACGGGGCGGGGAAGACCACCCTGGTCCGGATCTTGATGGGGATGCTGACGCCGACCAAGGGCTACTATGACCTGGCTGACGACGTTAAGGTCGGCTACGTGCCGCAGTTTCGCAACATTGACCCGGACTACCCCCTGTCCATCCGGTCTTTTATTGAGCTGAATACGCCTTTTTTCAAGAGTCAAAAAGTTAAAGACCAGGTGAACCACATCCTGCAGGAAACCTACCTGAAGGGGCTCGCCGACATCCGGATGGGGGAGGCCAGCGGCGGGCAAAAGCAGCGGGCCTACCTGGCCCAGGCCCTGCTTGACCAGCCCAACTTCATCATCCTGGATGAAGCCACAGCCAGCCTGGACCCTAAGGCTAAGGAAGAACTGATGAACCTGATTGCCCACCTAAACGAAGAGCACAAGATGACGGTTTTGTTTGTCACCCACGACCTGCCTCTGGCCAAGCGCTACATGAAGGACTACCTGTACCTGAGCGGCGGCACGGTTCAGCAGGGGAAGATGGCAGATTTTAAGGAGAGGTTCAACTGATGTTTGCTTACGAATTTATGCGCAATGCCTTTTGGGCCGCGACTTTCATTGCCATCACCTGCGGGGTGGTCGGCGTTTACGTCGTGGCGCGCAACTTTAGTTTTTTGGCCCACACCTTGTCGGAAATCGGCTTTGCCGGGGCGGCCTTCGCTGTCTTGATGGGCCTGAAGCCCTTAACGGGGATGCTGATTTTTGCCCTCTTAGGCTCCATCGGGGTGGGGGAATTGTCCATGCGGACCGAGCAGAAAGAATCATCTATTTCCGCTATTTCGGCCCTCTTTGTCGGCCTGGGCATCCTCTTTTTGTCCTTGTCCAGTTCGGCCAGCAGCTATGCGACCAACATTTTGTTCGGCTCTATCATCGGAGTGTCGCGCTCTAGCGTCTACCAGCTGGTGGGCTTGTCGATCATCGTCTTGATCTTGATCCTGGCCATCCAAAGACCGCTGAACTACGACTCCTTTGACCACATCGGGGCCGTTGCCCACCACCTAAATACGGGCCTGGTTGGCGTCTTGTTCTTGGTCGCCTTGGCTATGGCGGTGTCTATTGGCTCTCAGGTGGTCGGCTCCATGCTGGTCTTTGTTTTGTTGACCATGCCGCCGTCCACGGCCAAGTACCTGGGCAAGTCCATCCCGTCCATGATCGCCTGGTCGGTTGGCCTGGCTTTGGCCGGGGTGTGGATTGGCCTGTGCCTGGGTTACATCACCAACTGGCCGGTCACCTTCTTCATCTCTATTATTGAAGTGGGGGCCTACCTGTCGGTCTACTTCACCCATTCCCGCCGCAAGCGGGTTTAGGCTGGCTTTTTTGATGAAAAGCTAATCGATAATGCTTAAATAATAGAAAAAGTTTTAGTGATTTTTGCACAATTTGTTACAAATGACATTTGTGAATCTTGAACAAAAGCCCACAGCCGTGGGCTTTTTTCTTTGCTTCTTTCATTGGATAGACAGACTTTGTGAAAAAAAGTGCTTTTAAAAGGGCGGCAGGACGGGAAAAGTTTCTAAAATTCACATGACAAATTAAGCGCTTTCATGTATAATAAAAAGCGTAAAGAAATAAATGATAAATTTTAGGTTAAAAATATTCATAGAAGAATATTTTTAACCGTAAGAATGGAGTTTTAGTATGTGGGTTAACTTTATCTTTGCCTTAATCCCGATCGTCTGGCTGGTGGTCTCCTTGACCGCCTTGAAGATGCCAGCCGCACGTGCTGGGATTATTGCCTTGCTCTTAGCCATGCTCTTGGCAATTTTTGCCTTTAAATTGCCAGTCCTGGACACGGCGACAGGGGCCTTAGAAGGGATCGTCGGTGGGATCTTCCCAATCGTCTACATCATCGTGGCTGCCATGTTCACTTCCAAGGTGACCTTTAAATCCGGTGCCATGCAAAAAATCCAGGACATGCTCTGCAGCCTGACGACTGATAAGCGGATCCTGGTCTTGCTGATTGCCTGGGGTTTTGGGGGCTTCCTTGAAGCGATCGCTGGCTTCGGGACAGCTGTAGCCATCCCGGCTTCGATCCTGATGACTTTTGGCATCGACCCGATCGAAGCCGCCGTGATCTGCTTGGTGGCTAACACCACCCCAACTGCCTTCGGCGCCGTGGGGCTGCCGGTCATCACCCTGGCTCAAACCGCTGGCCTTGACGTGATGCACACTGCCTTTATCGTCTCCCTCCAGCTGAGCGTCTTGATCCTGGTCATCCCTTACATCTTGGTGGGGCTGACCGGCGGCGTCAAGGCTATTAAGGGCGTAGGCTTCATCACCTTCATGTCCGGTCTGGCCTTTGCCTTGCCGCAAGTTTTGGTTTCCAAGTACGTTGGGGCCGAGCTGCCAGCCATTGCCGGTGCCATCGTCTGCATCTTGGTGACGGCTCTCTTAGCGAAAAAGCACAAGGATGACCCAACATATGCCGTAGCGTCAGAAGAGGTGCCTAAGCACACGGCCGGCGAGCTCCTTCAAGCCTGCGCACCATTTATCTTGGTCTTCGTCTTTGTGCTTGCTGCTTCCTCACTCTTTCCAGTCATCAACCAGGCTTTGAACTCAGCCACCATCAAGTTCCAGATCTACACTGGTAAAAATGCTGGTCAGTTCTCCCTCAACTGGCTGTCTTCACCTGGTACCTTGATCCTGGTTGCCACCTTTATCGGGGCCTTGATCCAAGGCATGAAGGTTGGCGAAATCTTCGGCGTCTTGGGTGAAGTGATCAAGGGGATCGGCAAGACGGCTGTCACCATCGCTTCAATCGTGGCCCTGGCCAAGGTCATGGGTTATGCCGGCATGACCAGTGCTATCGCCGTTGCTCTGGTTAAATTGATGGGGCCAGTATACCCGCTGATCGCACCGGTCATTGGGGCTCTTGGGACTTTTGTCACTGGTTCAGACACCAGTTCCAACATCCTCTTTGCTAAATTGCAATACTCAGCAGCCCAAACCCTGGGCGTGAACAAGACCTGGGTTGTTGCCAACAACATGGTTGGCGCCACGGCCGGGAAGATGATCTCCCCGCAATCCATCGCCGTCGCAAGTACGGCCATCGGCCAAGAAGGCAGCGAAGGGGAAATCCTGAAGCGCGCCTTCAAGTGGTGCGGGATCTACACCGTGATCATCTGCGTCTTCTTGTACGCAGTCGGTCTGGCAACTGGCAACTTGCATTTTTAACGGGAAGATTTTTTGAAAAATTAAAAAAGTCCTAGAAAAAAGTGCTACTTTGATAGCAATTAAATGCTATGATAAATCTTGTAAGTAATAAGTAATTGATAGTAATTTTTAAATGATTAGGAGAAAAAGCGAATGACTCGTTACATTAAGGGCTTCCCACAAAGCGAAGCAGATGAAGATTTAAAGTTTGTTAACGTTGACGAATTGGAAGAGAGAGCCAAGGAAGTAATGCCAGAAGGCGCCTACTACTACGTTGCGTCTGGCTCAGAATACGAATGGACTTGGAGAAACAACACCAACGCCTACAACCACTACCAAATCGTGCCTCGCTCCTTGACGGGGATGGACAACCCATCAACGGAAATGGAATTCATGGGGATGAAATTGAAGACTCCAATCATGATTTCCCCAATTGCCTGCCACGGGATTTCCCATGCGGACGCCGAAGTTGCCACCCAAAAAGGTGCTGCCTTGGCCGGTGCCATGTTCAGCTCCTCAACTTACGGCAACAAGCCAGTTGAAGAAATCGCTGCGGCTGCACCAGACGCACCGCGGATGTTCCAACTGTACCTGTCCAAGAACTGGGACTTCAACCAAATGGTCTTTGACGCCATCAACGCTGCTGGCTACAAGGCAATCCTTTTAACGGTTGATGCTTTGGTATCAGGCTACCGGGAAGCCAACCTGCGGACTGACTTCGCCTTCCCAGTACCACTTGACTTCTTCACCCGCTTCCAAGGCGCTAAGGGTGAAGGTCAAACCGTTGCCCAAATGTACGCTTCAAGTGCGCAAAACATCGGTCCAGACGACATCAAGCGCATCAAGGAAATGTCCGGCTTGCCAGTTATCGTGAAGGGGATCAACTGCGCTGAAGACGTTGAAGTTGCCTTGACTGCTGGTGCCGACGGCGTGTACGTGACTAACCACGGCGGCCGGGAAATCGACGGTGCTCCAGCAACCATCGACGTTTTGCCAGAAGTTGTGAAGGCGGTAAACGGCCGCGTACCAGTCATCTTCGACGGTGGCGTTCGCCGCGGTTCCCACATCTTCAAGGCCTTGGCTTTGGGTGCTGACCTGGTTGGCATTGGCCGTCCTTACCTTTACGGTTTGGCCTTGGGTGGCCCTCACGGGGTTGCTTCCGTAATTAACGAGTTGAACGACGAATTGAAGATCGACATGCAACTGACTGGCTGCAAGACCATCGAAGACGTTAAGCACGCACGCTTGACCCACTTTGAATACGCAGGCGACACCCGTCCATCCAGCACGGACCCACGCGTACGTAAGCCTTACCCAGTAACGGCTGTGAACCAAATTAAGAAAGACGGCACTGATGCTGTTTCTGGTGCATCCCACCACTAAGAGGATGATTTTGTAAATCTGTAATTTTTTAAACCGCTGCACCCTCAGGCCTCTAGGCTTGGGGGTGCTTATTTTTTAAACTAAAGATGGGCGCGCGACTTTTTTAAAGGATATAATATTATTAAGCGTGTGAGTGAGGAAAAGAGGCGAGAAGGATGACTTTAGCTGATGTGACCCTGAATATTTGGCCGATGCTGCTGACTTGGCTAGTGAGCATTGTGGTCTTTTTCGTAGTTAGCTACTACTTCGTCAAGTTTTTAGTGGTGAAGTTGACACCGCTGGTGATCAAGATCAAGCACCAAGAAGAGAAGAAGTACATAGATGAGTAAGAAAAATCCTGCCTTTGGGCAGGATTTTTTGCTTGGTGGGGCGGTGGTTGGTTGTTGCTGTGAGTGTAGGCATGGGGTGGCCCCCAAAGTATGTCAAC
>NZ_JBJFHB010000032.1:0-40457 GCF_051893255.1 Lactobacillus sp.
CCAACTTACCCAACGGACCCTAACGATCCAACTAAGGTGGTTCCAAACGAACCAATCCCAGATGTTCCAAACTGGACTCCAGTAGATCCAAGTCCTGTGACTCCAGCAGATCCAGGTAAGGACACTCCAGTTCCTTACACTAAGAACGAAACTCCAGAAGTTAAGTACGGGTTGACTGAGAAGTTTGTGGACGAAGCTGGCAACGACCTCGCTCCAAGCGTAAACAAGGGTACTGACTACAAGACTGGTGACTCTTACGACGTAACTAAGGATGCTAAGGTAATCACTGGCTACGTACTGGTTAAGACTACTGACACGACTGGCACTTTCACTGACAGTGACAAGACTGCTGTCTTCACTTACAAGAAGGTCGGCAAGATCGTTCCAGTAGATCCAAGCGGCAACCCAATTCCAGGTACTGACACGCCAACTTACAAGAATGATCCAGATGACCCATCTAAGGTAGTTCCAAACGAACCAACTCCAGACGTACCAGGCTACAAGACTGACGTTCCTAACGTAACTCCTGAAGATCCAACCAAGGACACTCCAGTGCCTTACACTAAGGACGAAACTCCAGCAGCTAAGTACGGCTTGACTGAGAAGTTTGTGGACGAAGCTGGCAACGACCTCGCTCCAAGCGTAAACAAGGGTACTGACTACAAGACTGGTGACAAGTACGACGTAACTAAGGATGCTAAGGTTGTTGAAGGATACGTACTAGTTAAGACTACTGACACGACTGGTACTTTCACTGACGGCAACAAGACTGCGGTCTTCACTTACAAGAAGATCGGCAAGATCGTTCCAGTAGATCCAAGCGGCAACCCAATTCCAGGTGCCGACACGCCAACTTACAAGAACGATCCAGATGACCCATCTAAGGTAGTTCCAAATGAACCAACTCCAGACGTACCGGGCTACAAGACTGACGTTCCTAACGTAACCCCTGAAGATCCAACCAAGGATACTCCAGTGCCTTACACTAAGAACGAAACTCCAGCAGCTAAGTACGGCTTGACTGAAAAGTTTGTCGATGAAGACGGCAACGAATTGCTGCCAAGCGTAAACAAGGGTACTGACTACAAGACTGGTGACAAGTACGACGTAACTAAGGATGCTAAGGTTGTTGAAGGATACGTACTAGTTAAGACTACTGACACGACTGGTACTTTCACTGACGGCAACAAGACTGCGGTCTTCACTTACAAGAAGATCGGCAAGATCGTTCCAGTAGATCCAAGCGGCAACCCAATTCCAGGTGCTGACACGCCAACTTACAAGAATGATCCAGATGACCCATCTAAGGTAGTTCCAAACGAATCAACTCCGGATGTACCAGGCTGGACCACAGACGTGCCAAATGTAACTCCGGAAGATCCAACTAAGGATACTCCAGTGCCTTACACTCAGGACGAAAAGGGTGAAACTCCTTCAACTCCAGAAGGTCCGACTAGTCCTTCTAACCCAGAAAGTCCGCAGGGACCAAGCCAACCAGCTAAGCCGGCAGCTCCAAAGCAAACCACATTTACCCCTAACAGCAGCAAGCAGACTCCTACTCAAGGCAAGACTGCTACTGCAAGTCAGCTCCCACAAACTGGTGCTGATGAAGAAAAGGCCAGTCTGCTGAGTGCAGTAGGTCTGGGAGCAATCGCTCTGGCTTCACTCTTCGGCCTCTTGGGCGGCAAGAAGCGCAAGCATTAAGAATAATCCCTACTTTAAAGCTTAATCTTCTCTGTTAAGCAAACAAAAACAACGTCAAGGCAAATCGCCTTGGCGTTGTTTTCTTGTATGGACGCAAAAAATTAAAAGAGCTAGTAACAAGGCAGTATGATTGAGCGCTTAAACGTGTTGCCTAAGCAGACATCGTTTAGGTGAGCAGAGTAATTAATCAGCAAATTGATAAAAAACAATTGTTAATTACTTTATTTTCTTTCCGTGTTCCCGTATACTAGCATTATAATTATGTAAAGTTGGAGGCAGACTATGCTTGGAGAAATCCGGACCGGTAAAATCACTGACAGTAACGCTGAAGCCTATTTCGTGCAGATTGATGGCTTGACGTTTAAATTGAAGAGAGAAGAAATCACCCAAGAGGAGACACCGAAAATTGGCGGACAAATCACGGGTTTTATTTACGATAACCAGAATCATGAACGGGAAATGACCCAGTTTCTGCCGTTTGCCCAGGCTGACCAATACGGCTGGGCCACGGTTACCAAGGTCCAGCGCGGACTGGGGGTCTTTTTAGACATTGGCTTGCCAGATAAAGATATAGTTATGTCTTTGGACGACTTGCCCCTGGATCCAGCTCGTTGGCCGCAAAAAGACGATCGGTTGCTGGTGTGCTTAGAGACTGATGATAAAGAGCGAATTTGGGCCAAGGCAGCGGATGAAAATGTCTTTAACCAGATTTCTGTCCGCTTCCCTAACAACCTGGTTAACAAGAATTTGTTGGCCCGGGTATATTCCAGCAAGTCTCTAGGTTGCTTTGTACTGACTAACGACTACTACCTGGGTTTCATCCATGAATCGCAAATGCAGCAGCCGCTGCGTTTGGGCGAGGAAGTCAAGGCGCGGGTGATCGGGGTCAGTCAGTATGGCCGCTTGAACATGAGCGTTTTGCCGCGAGCTTTTGAAGAAATTGACGATGACGCGGCCATGATCATGATGTCTTTGCGCCGCAAGGGGGACAAGTGCCTGCCTTTCTGCGACAAGAGTGATGCCCAGGCCATCAAGGACTATTTCGGCATCTCCAAGTCAGCCTTCAAGCGGGCGCTAGGTCACTTGATCAAGGCGGGAGAAATCGTTCAAGATAAAGAAGCAGGCACCATCTCCTTAAAGGAAAAGACTGATGGAGAAGCTTAAAGATCAAGTCGCTGACTACCTGCGCTTTGGCCAGGTGGAGCGGGGGCTTAGTCAAAACACGATTGCTGCCTACCAGCAGGACTTGACGGAATTTTTGGACTTTTTAGCTGAAGAAGACTTAACTGCCTGGCCCAGCCAGGCCCTAGAGATTGACGCTTTTTTGGCTAAAGAAAGAGACTTGGGCAAGGCGACCAGCTCTATTTCACGGATGATTTCGTCTCTGCGCCGCTTTTACCAGTGGCTGGTCCGGCAGGGGCTGATTCAAATTGACCCCATGAGTCAGATTGATGCCCCTAAAAGGGAAAAGAAGATGCCGCTGGCCTTAAGTCAAGAGGAAGTAACGCGGCTTTTAGACCAGCCAGATGTTGAAAAAAGCCTGGGTCTAAGGGACCGGGCGCTTCTTGAACTGCTCTATGCGACCGGGATGCGGGTCAGCGAGATCATCAATTTGACCCTCGGCGACATCCACAAAGACCTGGCCCTGATTCGGGTTTTAGGCAAGGGGTCAAAGGAACGCTTGATCCCAGTGACGGATTACGCCTTAAGCTGGATTGACAAGTACCTGCCAGTCCGCGGCAAACTTTTGTTAAAAGCCGGAAAAGACAGTGACTACGTCTTTTTAAACAGCCGGGGCGGGCAATTGACCCGGCAGGCTGTCTGGCAAATGATTAAAAAGTACTGCCAAAAGGCCGGCATCGATAAGGACGTGACGCCCCACACCCTCCGCCACACCTTTGCCACCCACCTGCTGGAAAATGGGGCAGACTTGCGGGTTGTGCAAGAAATTTTGGGCCATACCGATATTTCCACGACCCAGATCTACACCAACTTGACCCAAAAGCATATCCGGGACGTCTACCAAAAGACTCACCCGCGAATGAGTTGATCGAGGTGATTAAGTGCTAGTACCATATAAAAAGGATTACGAGAAAATGGCCATGGGCCTTTTGTCTTACTTGCCTGATTTTAAAAATCTGCAGAACCTGCAAGAAGAAATGAAGCTCTATAGTAAAGATGAGGCTCTGCAGCTGTTCCTTTATAAAAATGCCGATCAAAACATCGTGGGTCTGGTAGGAACGGAAAAAGGCGATGGCTGCCTGGTTCTGCGCTATGTATCCTTAGCTCCGGGCTTTCGCGACGATGAAAACCTGTCTAACTTGATGCAGGAACTAAGGCAAGAAGCAGGCAAGGGCAAGCTGATGACCGTGCCGGAATATACTTATTTACTGAGATACCTAAAAGATGACAGACCAAAGCATGACGATTAACCTGCCTAATTTTGCAGGACCCTTGGACTTGCTCCTCCACTTGATCAAGTCCCAGGAATTAGACATTTATGACATCCCGATCGCCAAGATTACCAAGCAGTATCTGGACTATTTGGACCAGATGCAGCAGCTGAACTTGCAGCTGGCCGGGGAATACTTTGTGATGGCGTCAACGCTGCTCCGGATCAAGTCCCAGTACCTCTTGCCTAAAAACGACTTTGCCCAAGAGGAAGAGGACTATGAAGACCCGAGAGAAGAATTGGTCGAGCAGCTGGTCCAGTATTCGGTCTTTAAAAAAATTTCGGCTTACCTTAAGGTCAGAAGCGAGGATGTGCCTGTTTTGGTGGCCAAAGAGCCAAGTGTGGCAGAAAAAGGGCAAGTGCAGCCTTTGCCTTATGGGCAGATTTCAGCCAGCGACCTAGCTAATTCCTTTGCCCTGGCCATGCAACGCTTTAAAAACCGGCACCCCCAAGAAGCCAAGGTATCCTTAACCGGCCGGCCGATTCAGGAACTCCTCAATTTTTTAAAGGAAAAGCTTGACCAACAAGGCCACGCCAGCTTTTTTGAGATTAGTGAAAACATGCCCAGCCTGGCCGACTTTGTCGGGCTCTTCATGGCCATGCTGGAACTGATCAAGGACAAGTACCTTAAGGTGACTCAGGTGCGGGCCTTTGGCGATTTAGAAATGGAAAAGATAATCAGCGATGACAAGTAAAATGGCGCAGCTAGAAGCCTTGCTTTACGTAGCAGGGGACAATGGGATCAACCAGGCTGACCTGGCCAGCCTTTTGGCCGTTAGCGAAGAAGAACTGGCAGATGAAGCCCAAAAACTCAAAGAAAAGCTGGATCAAGACCCAGACAGCGGCTTGACCTTGATTGAGATCAACCATGATCTGAAGCTGACAACCTGCGGAGAGTGCGGGGATCTGGTTGAGACCTACTTTAATCGGGATCTGAGCAAGAATATCAGCCAGTCAGCCTTGGAAATCTTGGCGATTATTGCTTATAAGCAGCCCATCACCCGGGTGGAGATTGACGAAATTCGCGGCGTTAACTCTTCTGGCGCCTTGCAGACCCTGGTTTGGCGGGGTTTGGTCAAGGCTGAAGGCGTTAAAGACGTGCCGGGCCACCCCAAGCTTTACGTAACTACGGACTACTTTTTACAATATTTTGGCTACAAGTCGCTAGCTGACTTGCCAGTCATTGAAAACTTTGAAGATACGGCCTTTGACAGCGAGGGCCAAGTCGATTTGTTTGCGGATAAAAACAATTCGGAGGATAATTAGGACAATCATGACAGAGGAAAGATTGCAGAAGGTGATCGCCCAAGCGGGCATCGCCTCTAGAAGAGAAGCGGAAAAGATGATCCTGGCCGGCCGGGTTAGAGTCGACGGCCAAGTGGTCACCAAACTAGGGACCAAGGTTCATTCCATTGAGCAAGTGGTTGTTGACGGCCAACCCATTGAAAGAGAAAGCCACCATACCTTTCTTTTTTACAAGCCAAGAGGCGTAATTTCAGCTGTGAAAGATGACAAGGGCAGAAGGACGGTTGCTGACTACTTTACTGACTTGCCATACCGGCTCTACCCAGTGGGCCGGCTTGATTATGACACGTCTGGCTTGCTCTTAATGACTAACGATGGGGATTTGGCCAACCTTTTGATGCACCCCAAAAACGAGGTGGACAAGATTTATGTGGCCAAGATTAAGGGCCAGCTGACTCCTGAGGAAATCAAGGCCTTGAAGAAGGGCGTCAAGATCGGCAAGTTTAAGACTAAGCCGGCCCAAGTCAAGATTTTGAAGACCAGCCTGAAAAATGACACTCAGATCGTGCAACTAACCATTCATGAAGGCCACTACCACCAGGTCAAGGAAATGTTTAAGGCTGTCAATCACTTGGTCGACAAGCTTTCTCGTGAACGCTATTCCTTCTTAACCTTGCAAGGCCTTACATCCGGACAATACCGGGAATTAAATCATAAAGAGGTTGACAGATTAAAGCGCTTAGATTAGACTATAAGAGTAAAAATTAATATCCAAGTTGTCTTCGGGGTAGGGTGAAAGTCCCAACCGGCGGTGTGAGTCCGCGACCCACTTTTGTGGTTGAATGCATAAGCTACCGATAGTTACAGTCTAGATGGAAGAAGGCAGACTTTGACATGCTAAGGCGAATAGTAAAGAAAGGTCTGTTGCTCTTCAAGGCAACGGATCTTTTAAAATACTGGAGGTATTTTAGTATGGAAGCTGTCAAGCATCGCTCAAAGTCAAAATCAATTAGCAACTGGCTGGCCTACGCCATGATCGGGGCCATCGCCTTTGTGGTCATGAAGTTTGAATTTCCAATCATGCCTGGTGTTTCTTTCTTGAAGATGGACTTCTCTGACGTTATCGTGGTCATCACCACCTTTGTCTTTGGTCCAGTTGGTGGGACCATGGTCGCCCTGATCAAGTGCTTGCTGTCCTTGATCTTCTCTGGTTTTGCCCTGCCATCCTTGGTTGGCGAAATTGCCGCGTTCTTAGCCTCAATGGCCTTCGCCCTGCCATTTTACTTCTTTGCTGGTTCAGTTAAAGAAGAAGACCGCAAGAAGGCTAAGGGCTACCTGCTGCCAATCGCTGGTTTAGTATTAGGGACTCTTTGCCTGACTTTGGTCATGAGCCTAGCCAACCAATTCCTGCTTACGCCAGTTTACGCCTACACGTCAGTTCCGCAAGCAGCCAGCATGAAGATGAGCTACGGCCAACTCTTGACCTTTACGGAAAAGGTTTACCTGGGCAAGATGCTCCACCTTCCAAGCATGAGCAGCTACATCATGGGCATTATCGCCCCATTTAACCTGATCAAAGGTGCCATCAACTCAGTTGTGGTTTACATCTTGTTTGAAGCTGTTTTGAAGAACATCAAGCCTTTTGTAAGCAAGCACTTCAACATTTCTAGCAAGTACTAAAATTACTAATTTTTTTAAATAACTAATCGTAAATAATTTAAAACAGACTTCTCGGTAAAAGAGAAGTCTGTTTTTGGTTAAAAAGGGCGGCTTTTTATGCTAAAATGTAAAGTCAAAGGGGGATGTCCATGGATCAAAAAGAACGCAAAGTGCCCTCACGCCTGGCCCGGCAAAGAGCTGCCAGGGAAAAGCGGGAAAACCGCCGCGCACCTTGGCTGACGGCTTTGCTGGTTGTCATTATTGCACTTTTGGCCTTAGTGCCCTTGCTCAATACCAGTGCCGATTTGTACCAAAATCCAAAGCAGGATGAGCAAAAGAGCAAGCAGTCGGATAAAAAGGCAGACGGTCAAAAGGACAAGTCTAAGACAGCTGCCAAATCACCAAAGAAGTCTGCGAAGGCTAAGAGTGAAAAGACCGTTACCTATTACGTGCAAAGCGGCGACTACTGGGCCAGCATCGCTGAAAAGTATGGCTTAACGGCAGATGAATTAGCCAAGCAAAATGGCATGGACACCAGCCAAACCCTGTCCGTTGGGCAAAAACTGGTGATCAAAACCAGTAAATGAGCCTAAGGCAAAAAATAAAATCGTAAACTAAAGAAAGGATTGAAGCGATTTTGGTCGCTTCATTTTAATGTTATGCAAGTTGCAATTGATGGACCTGCTTCAGCAGGTAAGAGTACCGTAGCAAAGATTGTTGCAGGCAAATTGTCCTTTGTCTACATCGACACGGGGGCCATGTACCGGGCATGTACCTTGATCGCTAGAAACCACGGCCTGGCTTATGGCGATGAAGCCGGGATTTTAAAGGCGATTGACCAAGACGGCATCGTCTTAGAGCCTGGCGAAAACGGCCAAAAGGTGCTGGTGGCCGGCAAAGACGTTTCTTTGGAAATCCGCACGCCAGAGATCACGGCTAACGTTTCGGAAGTTTCTGCTTTGCCAGGCGTTCGGGCTAAGATGGTTGACCTACAAAGAGATTTAGCTGGCTCAACCGACGTCATCATGGATGGCCGGGACATCGGGACGACCGTTTTACCAAATGCTGATGTCAAGATCTTCTTGGTAGCCAGTGCACGGTCCCGCGCCGAAAGAAGAATGCTGGACTGGCAGCAAAAGGGGATTGAAGCCAAGCAAACCGTTGAAGAAATCGAAGCTGATATTGCTAAGCGCGACTACTTGGACTCTCACCGGGAAGTGTCACCATTGCAAAAAGCTGACGACGCCATCGAGATCGATTCAACTAATTTAACTATCGACCAAGTTGTTGACGCTATCTTGGCGGAAATTGCTAAAAAAAGAAATAATCTTAATTAATTGAAAAAAGTCTGCTAAAATAGTAGCAAATTCCTCTATTTTTCGGTAAAATAGAGAACGAATAAACAGGGAGGCATTTTGTATTTATGTCAGAAAACAATCAATTTTTAGATGCTCTTGCTCAAATGCAAGAAGTTAAGCCAGGCGACATCGTTGACGTTAATGTTTTAAGCGTTGAAGATGGGCAAATTAACGTTGGCGTACAAGGCGCCGGCGTTGAAGGTGTAATCACTCGCCGTGATTTCACTAACGACCGCAGCGTTAACCTGCGTGAAGCCGTTAAGCCAGGCGACACTTTCAAGGCTTACGTAGTACGCCGTGCAGGTGGCGACAAGGAAAACGGTGAATTTTTCTTCTCAGTAACTCGCGTTAAGGAACGTGAAGCTTACGACAAGTTGCAAAAGGACTTTGAAGAAGGCAAGACCATCGAAGGTAAGGTTACTTCTTCAGTTCGTGGTGGTTTGCTCGTAGACGTTGGCACTCGTGGCTTCTTGCCAGCCAGCCTGATCTCAAACCGCTTCGTTTCAGACCTTAAGCCATACATCGGCAAGACTATTAAGGTTAAGATCACTGAAATCGACCCAGCTAAGAACCGCTTAATCCTTTCACACAAGGAATTGATCGAAGAAGAACGCGAACAAGCCTTTGAAAACGTTGCTTCTCAATTAGTTGTTGGCGACGTTGTTGAAGGTCGCGTATCACGTTTGACCCAATTTGGTGCCTTTGTTGATATCGGCGGTGTTGACGGTTTGGTTCACATCTCTGAAATCTCATACAAGCATGTTGACAAGCCAAGCGATGTCTTGAAGGTGGGTCAAGACGTTAAGGTTAAGGTTATCGGCATCGACAACGACCGTAACCGGATCTCCCTGTCAATCAAGCAAACTGAACCATCACCATTCGAACAAGCTACTGCTAACTTGAACGAAGGCGACATTATCGAAGGTGAAGTTAAGTCATTGACTAACTTTGGTGCCTTTGTTGAAGTTGCTGACGGTATCCAAGGTTTGGTACACGTTTCAGAAATTTCTAACAAGCACGTTGACAAGCCAAGCGACGTCTTAACTGTTGGTCAAAAGGTTAAAGTTAAGGTTCTTAACGTTGACCCAAGTGAAAGAAGAATCTCCCTGTCAATCAAGCAAGCTGACCCAGAGAACGCTTCTTCATCAAATGACAGACCTCGTGCTCGTCGTTCATCAAACAACGACTCAGTTGCTCGTAAGTACATGAACAACGACGACAACGGCTTCTCACTTGGTGACATGATCGGTGACCAATTGAAGAACCGTTAATCAAACAAGAAACCGACCGCAGGTCGGTTTTTTTGTTTTGATGAGAAGACTATTTATGAAATAAGAGAAAATAAAAGAGGTGATACTATGCCATTACCAGTAGTTGCCATTGTTGGCCAGCCCAACGTCGGCAAGTCAACCCTGTTTAACCGCATTATCAATGAGCGGGTAGCCATCGTCGAAGACCAACCAGGCGTAACGCGTGACCGGAACTATGCCCAAGCCAGTTGGATGGGCCACCAATTTAACATCATCGATACCGGTGGGATTACCTGGGAAGATAGCACAATTGACGAAGAAATCCGGGCCCAAGCCGAAATCGCCATTGAGGAAGCTGACGTCATCGTGATGCTTTGTGACGTGACCAAGCACGTAACCGACCTGGACGAGCGGATTGCCCGCCTCCTCTACCAAGCTAAAAAGCCAGTGCTCTTGGCCGTGAACAAGGCCGACAACCCTGAACAAAGAAACGATATCTATGACTTCTACAGCCTGGGCTTAGGCGATCCAATTCCGGTTTCTGGTTCTCATGGGACCGGGATCGGGGACTTGCTGGACGAAGTCGTGAAAAACTTCCCAGCTGACAGCGAAAAGACCGAAGACGGCGTGATTTCCTTCTGTGTAATCGGCCGACCAAACGTGGGCAAATCCTCCATCGTCAACCGCCTGCTTGGCGAAGACCGGGTGATCGTGGCTAACGAAGAAGGCACGACCAGAGATGCCATCGACACGCCTTTTACCCAAGGCGATACCAAGTTTAGAGTCGTTGACACGGCTGGGATCCGCCGCCGGGGCAAGGTCTACGAAAAGACCGAAAAGTACTCCGTGATGCGGGCCATGTCTGCCATGGAGCGGTCTGACGTGGCAATCCTGGTCTTAGATGCTTCAACCGGCATCAGAGAGCAAGACAAGCACGTTGCCGGCTACGCTCATGAAGC
This sequence comes from Lactobacillus sp., assembly GCF_051893255.1. Lineage (GTDB taxonomy): Bacteria > Bacillota > Bacilli > Lactobacillales > Lactobacillaceae > Lactobacillus. The sequence goes on from NZ_JBJFHB010000032.1 coordinate 10,628, forward strand.
GGGCCTAGGCGTGATTATTGCTGTTAACAAGTGGGACCTGCCAAAGAAGGATTCTTCAAGTGGCAAGGACTTTGAAGCCGTGATCCGAGACGAATTTTCATACTTGGACTACGCACCAATCGTCTTTGTTTCCGCCAAGACTGGCAAGAACATCGACCAGTTGCCAGAAATGGTCAAGCAGGTCTACAAGAACAAGAACCAGCGGATCCAGTCTAGCGTCTTAAACGACCTCTTGCTGGAAGCCAGCCGCTTAGTGCCAGCCCCAATGATCAAGGGCAAGCGTCTGCGAGTTTACTACATGACCCAGGTTAAGACAAATCCGCCAACCTTTGTTGTTTTCTGCAACGATCCAGAACTGATGCACTTCTCCTACCAGCGCTTTTTGATCAACCAGCTGCGGGAAAACTTTGATTTCACGGGTACGCCAATCAAGATTTTGCCACGCAAGCGCAAGTAGTGAGCGGAACTTTTTTCATTTTTGAAAAAGATAAGAAAAATAGCCCTGGAAGCTTGAAAAAGCTTGTCGGGATCGCGTTCTTGTGATATTTTAGAGAACAGGGAATTAATTGAATGCACTAGCGCTCAGTGTCCCTCATTTCCGTAATGGAAATGAAGTAATTAGACCTGGGTCTAATTTATAGGAGGTGAATTCCACATGGCAAATAAGGCAGAATTAGTTTCAGAAGTAGCTGCTAAGACTAAGTTGACTAAGAAGGACGTTGCTGAAGCTGTTGACGCAGTTTTCGAAGCAATCCAAGAAGACTTAGCTAAGGGCGAAAAGGTACAATTGATCGGCTTCGGTACTTTCGAAGTTCGTGACCGTGCCGCTCGTAAGGGTCGCAACCCTCAAACCGGTGCTGAAATCGAAATTCCAGCAAGCAAGGTTCCTGCATTTAAGCCAGGTAAGGCTCTTAAGGACGCTGTTAAGTAATTGACGCGCTTTAAAACAAAGAACGCTAGGCATTTCCTAGCGTTTTTTGTTTGCAAAAATTCTGCGAATGTGAAAAGATAGAATGCAGACTGTATTTAAGACATAATTTTTTGAGCTAGTGAGGTATACATGACATATTCTGAACAATTGCTGGATGCCATCCAGGCACACCGTTTTAGCGAAAGCCAGGGCCTGCTTAAGCAAGCCTTAAACCACGATGACCCTGAGATTCTGGCATCTTTAGCGGAAAACTTGACTGATTTAGGCTTTACCGACCTGGCCAAGGAAGTCTACCGCAGCTTAATCGGCAGCTTCCCCCAAGAAGACCTGTTTAAGGTTTATCTGGCAGAAATCCTCTTAAACGATGGGGAAGAAGACGATGGCTTAAGCCTGCTCTATAATGTGAAAAAGTCTTCTGATTCCTACTTGGAAAGTCTTTTGGTCCAGGCCGACTACTACCAAAGCGAAGGCTTGATCGAAACGGCCAGAGCCAAGATGAATGAGGCCAAAGAATTGGCCCCAGATGAAGATGCAATTACCTTTGGCCTGGCAGAACTAGACTACATGAGCGAGCTGAATGAACAAGCCTTGCCGCTTTACCAGGACCTGGCAAGCAGACAGACCATGTTTGGCGAAGTCAACTTGAACCAGCGAATCTTTCAAACCATGGCTAAACTAGGCCGCTATGAAGAAGCAGCTGACTTTATCAAGAGCCACCAAGAAGACCTCTTGGACATTGATGCCAAGTACCAAGCCGGCGTGATCATGCTAGAAGCGGGCCAGGCTGATTCCGCCATCAAGTTCTTGGACCAGGTCATTGAGCAAAGCCCTGACTACGTCAACGCCTATCCATTTTTAGCTAGAGCCTACCAGGCTAAAGACGACCAAGAAGAAGTCTTGTACGCAGCCCAAACGGGCCTTGGCTATAACGAACTAGACGAAGAGCTTTACGAAATGGGGTCCCAAGCCGCCATGAAGCTGGGCAAAGACGACGATGCTGAAGACCTCCTGACCCGGGGGCTCAAGGTGAACGCCGATAACGCCAGCCTGCGGCTTTTGCTCAGTGACCTTTACTTAAAAGAAGGCCGGTATGAAGACAGCCTAGCCCTCTTTAAGGACCTGTCAGAAGGCGAAATCGAGCCTCTGGGCCACTTAAACATGGCTAGAAGCTACCAGGGCCTGGAGGACTTTAAACAGGCTCAGAGCGAGTATCTGCTGGCTTATCCAAGTCTCAAGGACAACCCAGCCTTCTTGAGACAGATGATCGACTTTGGCCAGGCCAGCGGGCAAAAGGACTTAACGGTCGAACTTTTGAAGCATTACTTGGACTTGGTCCCAGACGACCAAGAGATGCAGGCTTTGTACCAAGAATTGGCTTAAGATCAAAATCTCAAAGTTGAAACTATAAAATTTTAAAAATAGAACGATTAGGACGCGGAGATGTTTCCGCGTTCTTTTTTTACAGAAAATGCTTCAAGCGGTAAAATAGAAGATAAGCTCAAAATTTGGAGGTTTTCATGAACTTCGACTTTACCAAGAAAAAGCGCGACATCTACTGGAAGTACACGCTTTTTTACCTATTGATTGCGGCCTGCTTTTTTGGTCCATACCTAATAACGGGGCACAGCCTGATCTGGAACACGGACGCGGCCAACCAGCACCTGCCTTTGATGGTCAAGTACCGGGAGTACCTGCTCAGCTTCTTGCGGCACCTTAGCCAGGGGCCGGCTGAGTGGTCCTGGACGGCTGGGGTCGGGAGCGACTTGTTCTCGATCTTCTCTTACTACACGATCGGGGACGTTTTTGCCTATATTGCCTTGCTCTTTCCAACCAGCCACCTGGTTTTTGCCTACCAGCTGATCCTGGTCTTGCGCCTTTACTGCGTGGGTCTAGCCTTTGTCTATTTTGCCAGACACTTTAATTTTAAAAACTGGATCATCCTGGTCGGGAGCGGCGTTTACATGGTCAATGCCTACTTGCTCTATGCGGCCATTGCCCAGCCCATGTTTGCGACGACCTTTATGATTTTCCCGATCATCGTCGTCCAGCTGGAAAAAGTCTTAACCGGGCAAAAGCCCTGGGGCCTGTTGGCCGTCTTTGTCTGGATGCTGGTTTCTAACTACTATCTGGCCTTTGTCTTAGGCCTAGGGGCCATGCTCTACCTGGCTCTGCGCTATGGGCTGGTTTACTACCAAAAGATCGACTTTTGGGCCACTTTTAAAAAGCTGCTCTTTGCGGCGGTGGGGGCGATTGCCTTGTCGGCCGGCCTACTTATCCCCGAACTGATCGCGGTCATGAATTCGACCAGAACCGGCTCAGAATTTGCCAATGGCTTGGTCTTTTACCCCCTTTACTATTACCTGCTTTTGCCTAAGCAATTGATCAATGGGGACAACTGGCAATTAATGTTTTGGTCGGCCCTGGGTTTAGCCAGCATCATCTTGCCGGCACTGGCTTACCTTTTTGCCAATTGGCGCAAGTACCGGGTGATTGCGGCCAGCCTGGTCCTGGGCTTCATTTTTACCCTGATTCCAGCGATTGGGGCCCTCTTTAACGGGGGGATGTCCCCATCAAACCGCTGGACCCTGCTTTTGTATTTGCCGCTGGCCTTGACGGTCACGATTTTTCTCAAGGCGGTCAGTGAAAAGGCAGTCACGACAAAGGAATGGCGGACCATTTTGCTAGTATGCGGGATCTACCTCATCTACCTGGTGGTCTTGTCCTTCCTAGAAAACGACTACAATCTCTTTTTGCCGGTGGTCTTTTTATTCTTAAGCTTAGCCGCCTGTTTAGCCTATACCCAGGGGCTTGCCCCGGAAAAGGCGATCAGCGGCGTGGTCGTCCTTAATTTGGCCTCTAACGCCGTTTATGCCGCTTTACCATATAACGGCTCCTTTGCTTCCAGCATGCTGGCCCAAGGTGAGTATGAGCAGATTGCGGAAAAGCGGTATGGCGGTTTAAACAAAATTTTGCCGACGGGGAGCTTTTACCGGGTCAACACCGTCTCAAGCAACCAGTTTGTCAGCCAAAAGAAGCTGTGGAATGACCTGACCAGTGGCCTAGCTAATGTGTCGTCTTACTACTCCATCCAAAATAAATACCTAGGACAGTTTAGTACGGACCTGGGCAATGTCCAATATGACAATAACATCCCGCTCCACCAGCTGGATGACCGGACCATCTTGAACAATTTCTTTGGCGTCCGCTACATATTTAGCCAAAAGGGGAGCGTGAATGCGCAAAAAACTCCCGGTACCTATGACCTGATTGGGGTTTCCAAGGCAGTCACCGACCCAGACACGGCCATCAGCTACCAGGCCCGGCTCTACAAGACCACAGAGGCCTTCCCGCTGGTTTGGCTGACGAATAAGGTGATTAGCCCCAGCCGCTACCAAAAGCTGTCAGACAGCCAAAAAGAGCGGGCTTTGGCCAGCGGCGTCGTGACCAGCGCCAAGGGCAATTACCAAAAGGCAAACTTGTCCGGCGTCAAGACGGTTAAAGCAACCTTGGTCAACAACCAGGGACAAAAGGTGAATAAGAACAAAATCAACTATACCGATAGCCAGGAGACATACACTATCAAGCTAAGCAAAAAGGCCCTGGCCAAACTGGGCAAGTGTGAACTGCATGTAGAGCTTAGTCAGGTGTCTTACCAGCCCTTGGCCCTGTCTCAGCAGCTGGATCTTGAGCTGAAAAAAGCCAAACAGCAGGCTGACCTGACGGGTAAGGCTTTTAATGAGACCCAAACCAAATACAAGTACTGGCGCTACCACCTGCTGGCCGGCAGTCCTGATCCTAGCTATAAACTAGCCGTCACAACGAAAAAGACGACCGAGACTTTGGCTCAGCCGAGCCAGGAGATGACCTCCTTCTTTAGACTGGTTGACGGCGGGACTTTGAACCTGGGCAGCTACCAAACTCTGCCATCTTCACTTACTTTGAAGCCAAGCAAGCTGGGCACTTACCGCCTAAAGTGGAAGGTAGTGGCCATCACGCTGAATCACGCTTATGTCAAAGAGGTGCGGCAGATTCAACGGCAGGGGATCAAGCAACTGAAACTGAGTCAAAACCGTTTATCGGGGATGCTCAATGCCAAAAAGTCCAGCATCATGACTTCAACCATTCCGTATTCCAGCGGCTGGCACGCAACGCTTGATGGCAAGGCCGTCAAGGTCATTAAGACCAATGAAGCCTTTGCCGGTATCAAGGTGAAAAAGGGCAAGCATCGCCTGGTTCTGTACTACCAAACGCCGGGACTGCGGACAGGTTTGATTATTTCTCTTCTCGCGGCACTGGCCTTGCTAGCCTGCTTTTACCTGGAACTGGAAAAAGAAAAAAGAGCACAAAAAAAGCGCTGATTTTCAGCGCTTTTTTCTTTGCCATTAGGCGTTGAAGGAACGGTTCTTTTCAACGCTTTCCTTCATCAAGTCGTTCATCACGTGAGCAACTTCCTTAGCCCGTTCACTAGTTTCAGTGTGAATGGTCAAACCGTTGTCGGATTGGATCATGGTGTGTGGCAATTCTACCAGGTTGAACTTGTTGTCAGTCTTTAAGTTAGACAGCATGTATTCCAAAGTTGCCGTCCAGCCCAAGCCGCCGACTGCCATTTGGACAGCCACGTCGTAGTCGTTAACCTTGATCGCCTTGTTGACGGACAGGTTTTGGTCTTCCAAGAAGTGGTCAACCGTCTTTTGGAAGCCGGAGTCTTCACTTAAAGAAACCATCTTTTCTTCGCTCAGGTCAGTCAAGAGCTGTTGGCTAAACTCGATTTCCTTCTTGCCAGGTTGGTAGAGCTTGCTGGTTTCAGGGATGATCAGGTAAACCTTAGGCTGGAAGAGCAGGTAGTTCTTCAAGTCTTCGCCTCTCAAAAGCGGACCGATATAGATGTCGATCATCCGGTTGTCGATCAAACGCTTAGCAGAGTTGGTGGAGAAGGTCTTGATCAGTTCAAAACGAGTGGTTTCGAATTGCTTTTGCAAAACTGGGATAACCCGACCACTTTCGCCGGGTGACCAGATAGGGGAGAAACCAATCTTGATGTAAGATTGTTCTTCTTCCGTGTAGCGGCGCAAGTCTTGTTCGATCTTCATTTGATCGCTGTGCAGCTTAGCCAAGCCTTCGCACAGGGTCTTGCCGGCTTCGGTCAGTTCGATTGGCAGAGTTCTTCTTTCCAAAAGAACGACATTATACTTCTTTTCAGCCTTGCTCAGCACTTGGCTGACGTATGGCTGGCTAAGAAATAGCTTCTTAGCAATATCACTAACAGTTTGACATTCTTCTGCAGTTGTCAAGATTTGGTAAAGTACGTCTTGTTTCATCTTACACGCTCTCTTTAATCAGTGAATTGATTTGCAAATTTAATTTCACAATAAGATTATTATAACGCCTTTTTCGTATTAGTCAAAGAATATTAACTTTAGTCTTTTTTGGAATACTCACGGCAAAAAACAAATAATAATTAGTTTTTTCCAGTTAAAAACGGCGGTTTTGATAGCAGAAACCGTATGAAAGCGGTGATTTTCGGGAAAAATCTTATTGCTTTAACCTTATTGTTTGGAATTTGCTGGCAAAAAAACTTTAAAAAGTTCTGGATTTTTTCAAAATTGCCAAGCAGTTAAAAAATTGCTAACTATTTATCAATGGCTTTCCAAGCTGAAAGATATTCAGTCTTGGCCGTCTTAACCTTTTCCTGATACTTGGGCAAGGTCAGCTTGTTGATGGTGACGACCGCGTTATAGTAGGCAACTTCCTTTTTCTCAGCAGTCTGGTACTTTTGGTAGTTGGCCTTAGAACCGTATCTGTAGATCTGAGTTAAGTAGGTCTTTTGACCAGTCAGCAGCTTTTGGGCCTTGGTGATGTCGTCTTTGTGCTTTTTAAAAGCTGAACTAACAGCTTCACTAGGTGAAACGGTTTTAGTCGTACTCTTAGTCTTTTTAGCCTTGCTTTTACTCTTGCTGGTCTTTGCCTTTTTGGCCGCCTTTTTAGCATCGCTGACCGCCTTTGACCAAGAGCCGGAAATATCGCTGCTTGAGCTGCTGATTAAGTCGTAGGCTTCAAGAGCCTGGTCTTGAAAAGCTGTTTCGGCGTTGTTCAGCTTTTTCCGCTTTAAGGCTGCCGCTTCTTTGCGGGCATTGGCTAGGCGGATCTGCTTGTAGCGGCCGCCAAAGCCGACCAGCATGCCAAAGAGGGCAATTACCATCAAGAAGTCGCAGAAGAAGCGGAGACTTGGCTGGTCGGTGATCAGGCCAATCAGCCAGGTCACGGCGAAAATGGCGAAGACCCCGACTGCGATCCAGCCGACAATCCAGTATTGCATGATCGTCATCGAACATTCCTCATTTCATTGATTCTCACACTTATAAAACGTGGTTTTTTGTTCCCCTTTTGTTGTGTACATGGTATACTATAGATAAACAATAAATAAAAAGCTAAATTGTATTGAGGCGAACAACTAATGGTTAAATATACTTTCAAGGACGATGAACCGGAAATCGTCCATGGTAGAGGCTATGTGTACAACTTGAACTACCACATTGTCTGGTGTACCAAGTACCAGAATCAGGCTTTGCAGGGCACTGTTGTAGTCAATAGTCTGAAAAACAAGATTCTTAGCATCTGTAAGGAAAACGGATATACGGTTAAGGCATTAGAAATAATGCCTAACCATGTCCATATTCTAATCTCCGCTCCTCCCACCGTTAGCGTAACGGTAATGGTTAAGAAACTAAAAGGCATCACCGCCAAGTGGCTTTTCGCCACTTTCCCTGACTTAATGCGTGAGAAGTTTTGGGGTGGACATATCTGGTCGCCTAGCTACTATGCAGGCAGTATCGGCGTAACTACCGGAGCTGTTGTCAAGAAGTACATTGAAACGCAATGGGATCGTTCATTCCAATAGCTTTCTAGAAAGGATACAGTCATGCCTAAATCCAAGCTGAAAAGCAATAGAAGAAAATCGAATAAGCCTGTGGTTGGAATTAAGGTCAGACTGTATCCTAATTTTAACCAACAGGTACAGCTTGCGCAAATGTTTGGCAACGACCGTTTTCTGTGGAATACCCTGCTAGACATGCTCAAGCAGCGCCGTAAGAACAATCCTAAGTCCCTGATGCCATCAAGCTATGGCCTTAATTACTGTCTGCCTTTGCTCAAGAAGGACTATCCATTCCTCAAAAAAAGCGACAGCTCTTCTTTGCAGGTGGTAACTGACAAGCTGATTGATGCTTATGATGCCCTTTTTAGCAAGATCCGCGAAAAGCCGAAGAAACACAAACGCAAGGCCCGGCAATCCTACACGGGCAAAAGCAATGTCAAGCTTCTTGGCAGGCATGCAATCCGTTTGCCTAAGCTTGGCAAGATTAAATGCTCAAAGCTTGGGCCTTTGCCCGGCAAAATCAAGCACTACACCGTAAGCGTTGACCCGGCGGGCCGATATTGGGCTTCTCTGAACGTGGAAAAAGACAACGTTCTACTGCCGAAAACAGGCAAGGCTATAGGCATTGACGTTGGCCTGACCCACCTAGCTATCTTGTCAAATGGCGAAAAGATCGATAAGTTCGCTAGTAGCTTCTGCGAAAGCCAAGCAGAATCATAGCAGAGCAAATCGTCAAGAAGACGCCATTTGGCAAGCGTCAAGTCTAAGCAGGACGCACACAGAAAAGTCCTTGGCGCTAAAGGCTTGTACGACTACCAGAATTGGCAACGGGCAAACCGGATTAAGAACTGCTACATGAGCAAGATTGTTAATCAGCGCAACGACTACCTGCACAAAATCACGACTAGGCTTGTCAAAGAGTATGACGTGATTGTGGTGGAAGATTTGAAAGTTAAGAACATGACTAAGAATCACCATTTGGCAAGAGCGATTCTCCGGCAAAGCTGGGGTAAATTTGCGCAAATGCTTGAGTACAAGTGCAAGCAGACAGGCAAAACCTTTTTGAAGGTAGCTCCTGCCTACACTAGCCGGATTTGCTCAAACTGCGGTAAAGACACAGGCAAGAAGGGCTTGGAAATCAGAGAATGGGATTGTCCGTTTTGCCATGCCCACCATGATCGGGACATCAATGCGTCAATCAACATTCTCAACAAAGGCTTAAAACAGCTAGAAGCTGTCTAAAGCCAAGTCAAAGGGCGGGACACGTCCTTGGTAAAAAAGACTGGCCACTGCATGGCACAGCTATTCTTAGGAATAGAATCTGTAAAAGATGGTTCGCCATTGCCGTTGTAAGTCAGTTGTTCCCAGAAACTGTGTGGAGGGAAACGCCCAAAACACAAAGAAACCCCCGATTTTAATCGGGGGAGTATGTCACAGTAAACTAATTCTAGATCCTTTGCTTAAATAATGGAAAAATACTTTTTAGTAGGGAGAAAAGGGCCGGAAACGGTCTCAAATCCCGATACAAGTGCTATAATCTTTTTTAGGATTAATAATGAAAAACGCTTCGCCTTTTTGGCCAAAAAACAAAAAATGAGTAGGAAACAATATGGCAAAAATTATTGATAATCAGAAAAAGATCCTCCTCCAGCACAGCCTGCTGGAAGACTTAAAGCAAGCAACTGAAAAGTATGATCAGGCGACCTTAATTACCAGCGACATTGACTGGAATTTGGTGGAAAGAGAATACTTGCCTCAGTTTGAGCAAGTCACCCTGGCCTTGACCAAAGAGGGGGCAATTCCGCAGCTGCCGATAGCTGAAGACCTGGCCCAGGCTCTCGCCCTCTTGCCCCAAGACCATCCAGATTTGTACCAAGCCATCAAAGAGGGCAAGCTGAAAGTCATGCAGGCCCTCGGCCAAGGCAATACCTATCTGCTCTTGACCAGCAAGAGTGAATACCGTCTTTACTGGGGGGACCAGGAGACTTTTTGGCTGAATTATGGGGCCAAAAGTGCCGAAAATGAGGCCTGGGCAGTGGACGAGCTGCTGGTAAAAGACTTATTGACCGATTCCAAAACGCTTTTAGATGCAGCAATCTGCCAAAAGTACGAAGAGCTGGATGAAGCGGACCGGCCAAAGTATGTTCTTGAAGTCTCTGGTTTAGCGGAAGCCTTAGAAAAAGAATCGCTCAAGACTTTTAAAGAAGCCACTCGCTTGGCCCAGGTCAAGCACAGCCAGGAGGGGAGCGAGTTCAAGAAGACGGCCAAGCTTTTGCGCTTTAAAGAGGCCGCTGACAGCAAAAAGCTGCCTGCTTCTGACCTCCTAGAAGGGGAGATGGGCGACCAGCTGGCCAAGATCGCCTTTAGTCAGGGCGGCGGGGAAGGCGAAGCCATCGTCTTGCCAAACGAAGCGGCCTACTACCCGCGGCCACTTTATCTTCAAGACGAAGCGACCGGCACCATCATTGAAAAGCCAGCCGTTGATTCTTATGAAGAAGAGCCCGCTCCCGTTCAAAAGCCGAGTCGGCAGGACGTGTCAGCTATTTTTGACATTATTCGCTTTTACCGGGACCGCAAGCAGGACAATGAATCTCAAGCTGCTTTTTCCTTCTTGATGTACGTCCTAGAAAGCGGCAGCATCTGGAAGATCCGCAAGGCCATTGATGAGCGAAACGGCATCGTCGAAGACGTTCCGATCGTGGTTGGCCTGGTTGGCCAGGGGGAAACAGGCAAGTCGACCCTGCTTAAGATTGCGTCTAACCTGACCATCGGCAATACCAAGGCCATCGTCCAGGCCAGCTCTGAAGAAAAGCTGTTTGGCATGACGGCAGCCGTGCGCAAGAAGCTCTTGGCCGGCAAGAACCTGACCAAGCAGGACCGGGTCAATGCCTACTCTTCAAACGCCAAGGTTATCAACAAGAATATCTGGAACTTCACCGACCACTACATGGATGAGGCGCAGGTGATTACCCCAATCTGCATCGATGACCCAGAAGTATCGCTCTTTTCTTCCGCCGCTGCGCAGACTTTTTTGAAAAAGCGGTCCAACCGGCACGGGGACAAACTTGGCGTTGAGCCAGTGGCGATTTTTTCCATGAACTCTAAGGGCAAGGACATTGAGCTCTTGGCTGAAGTAGGCCGGCGGGGCTACGTGATCAGCCAAGGCAATCAGTTCAGAAAAAAGACCGACGCCGACATCCACTTCTTTGAATATCTGGACGGCAATATCGACAACCACGGTCACTGGCTGAACAATACTCTGTATCTTTACCTGACCCGGCAGATCGACCGCTGGCTGGACCAAATGAGTGAAGACGACTACCTGAAGCTGAAGCGGGACTTCCTCTACCCAGTCAAGCACGCCTTCTGGCAGCTAGTGGAAGAATATGGCCTGGTCAACACCGAAACCCGCCACTACTTCTCCATGAAGAACTACTCTATCGTCGAAGACCTAGGCCGGCGGAACTGGTCCATCCTCTTGCACGATGAGGCAACCTTGCGCGAGATTTCTTTTGCCAGAGAAAGCCAGGAATGCGTCATTCCGGCCCGGGTTTTCCCGAACAAGGGCAATGACATCAAGCGCTACTTTGGCTACCTGCCGGCCAGTGCCGAGATCTGCAAGACTTTTGACAGCCAGGGCTTAGTCGTCAATATTGCCAACATGGACCTGTGGCAGGGCAACCATTTGCTGGTTGACCGCTATGAACAGGCGACCGGGATTGCGGCGGAGCGCTTTGAAATGGAAAAGGCCAAGGCGGCTGCCGAAGTTCAGGGCCAGACCATGGGGGCCAATATCGCGCCTTACCTGAAGAAGAATGCGGAAATGATGGACCGGATGATGAAGGTTACCGAGCAAAATGCCCAGCTCCTGGCGGAAAAAGAAGAGCAAGCTGCTAAAAACGAAGAAGCAGCGGCCAAGAACCAAGAGCAGGCTGACCAGATCCACCAGCTGCAAGACGAGCTGGCCAAGGCCAAAGCCAAGGAAGAAGAATTGGCAAAGCCGCACGAAGAAAAGAAGCGGGGCTTTTTCGACCGCTTCTTCAAGTAATTTATTAAGTATTGAGAGAAAGAGAAGATCCGTTCCATGACAGACAAGCAAAGCATGATTGCCGTTCAGGAAAAAGACAACACCATTACCAGCCTCCTGCTCGACCGCGATGGGGAGCTGGAAAAGGCGGGCAAGACTCTCCTTGACCACTACCAAGACTACGAAACGGTGCTAAATCTGGTTAATTTGGGTGACCTGAAGACTTTAGGGGACAGCCCAGAACAGTCTTACGCCTATGCTAGAGACGGCCATGATGACCTGATCAAGGAAAATTATCCAGATATCGAAGTCTTTGACCGGGCCACCGACTTTCAAGATGACTATCTGGACTATTGCTACCTTTACTGTAAGTTTGAAGGGGAATTTATGTGGCTGGTCCGGGATTGTTCGGCAGATGACCGGCAATTTAAGCCGCTGAAGGATCTCCTAAAGTAGGTGCCTTATGTCTGAATTAGCTGACTATGAGAGCAGTGAATTAAAAGAGCTTTTGCTGGAAAAAAGGCAGGGGCGGTGGGCCATCATTTTTGGCAGCCTCTTGACCGATACCGCGGCCGACGTTGCTAAAGAGCGGGGCGAAGAGGTCCGGGTCAATGCCAAGACCTTGATCAAGCTGAAGGCCTACCAGGCAGACCAAGTGCGCCAGTACGACGAAGATATTGCCTTGATAGGCGAGGAACTAAAGGAGCGAGGCGAGGATTTGTTTTCCCCTTGTCCTGACTGGCATAAGCGCTACTTTTGGCCCCTCAAGGGGACAGGAATTGCTGACTGCTTAACCTTGACGGAGCTTAGCGAGCAGCACCATTTGGAGCTGGCGGCAATCGCCCACCTGATCGCCTTTTGCGGGATCCAGGTCAAGTTTTTTGGCGAAAAATCAGAAGCCCGGTTTGACCCAGAAGATATGCGCTTTTTGGCGAAAATTCCAGCTGGTCAAATCAAGGCCAATGGCCTAACGCCGGCGGCTTGGCTGACCATCGTCCCCGTGGGGGCCGGCAAGCTGAAAAAGTGGCTGGAAGGCGACCAGGATTGGCTATCTTGGGATGAGGCCTTGACGGCCAAAGAGAATCTAACTTAAATCTAACTTAAGTAAAATAGCCAAGAATCAGAAAAAACGGAAGTGAAACTAATTCACTTCCGTTTTTCTTTTGTCTGATATTTAATTTTGATTGATATTACTCTAGATAGTGTTAATAGGAAATCGTTTCAGGCATCTTTTTTGCATCCAGCCAGTTGAAAAAGGAGAGGACGCAGTCTGAATAAGGCTTTTTCGCGATGGCGGCGCCGTAGGTTACCTCATTTTTGCCGGAGAGGGGGATGCAGACAACCGTTGCCTCCTTTGGAAAAGAGATATTTGGGAAAATCCCGATGCCCAGACCAGCGTTTAAGTTGAAGAGCTCAGCTGCCATGGAGTTGGCGCTGACGGCTTTTAGCTGGGGCTGGTCGTGGTCCAGCGCCTTTTGCAAGGCGGCCTGCTGGGGCGAGCAGATATTTTCGTCAAGAAAGAGGGTTCTCTCTTTGGCCAAGTCGACGTGCTTGAGGCTCTTGCCGGCAGTGACCTTGACGCCGTCGGCGAAAACTGCGCAGTATTTGCCCTGGGCCAGGGGCTTGAAGTTGAAGGTTTGATCAGGCAGGGCATCCTTGGTTAAAAAGGCAATATCTAAAATCCCGCTGCTCAGCTGGCTGACCAGTTCTTGAGGAGTGGCGTGAGTCACCACGAACTGAATCTTGGGGTGGTCTTGGCGGTATTTCTTGATCACCTTGTTTAAGGCAAAAATCTCGTAGGGGGTACCGGAAATCCCCAGATTGATCTCGACATGGTTTTGCTCATTCAAGGCTTCCAGCCGCCTGAAGGTGTCGATATAGTCCTGGTAGACGGGCAGAATGTCTTCATAAAAGGCCTTGCCTGCCTTGGTCAGGGCCACCTTTTTTCTAGTCCGGTAAAACAGCTCCGTACCCAGTTCTTTTTCGATTGAGGAGATGTCCTGAGAAACGGCCGATTGGGAGATGCCCATGTTCATGGCCGTTTTGGAAAAAGACAGGGTGTGGGCCAAATTAATAAAAATGGCGATGTGTTCTGTATTCATGGCAAGCTCCTTTCTAGTTGTCTACTGAGTGGGTCTTGGGCAGGCCGCGCTCCTTGACCCAGGTCATAAAGGCTTCTGCGGCCGGCATCCGGCTGTCGCTTAAGCGGACCAGGCCGATTTCGCCGGTCACGTCCTTGTCGATGGGGAGCAGGCGGAGCTTTTGGTTGCTAGGGTCAACGACGAATTCAGCGCAGATGCCGATGCCTAGGCCAGCCTCGATCATTTGCGTGTAGTCGGTCATGTTGTTGGCGATGGCATAGTCCAGGTGGCTGACTTTTTCAATAAGGTACTGCTGCAGGCTGGCTTGCTTGGGCAGGCACCAGTTTTTATCCAGAAAAATCATCCGTTCCTTGGCCAAATCATTCCTTGTTACAGGGATTCCGCCGCGGTAGGAATATCCTTCGCCTAAAACAGCATAAAACTTGCCTTCCAGCATTTTTTCATAAGTCAGGCCATTGGCGGACCCAAAGGATTCAGGCCGGGTCAAGACCACGTCTAAAAAGCCCTGCTTCAAGCGGTTGATCAGGGTCCGGTGGTCGTAGTTTTCCAGGAAGATCTTGACTTCCGGGTAGTCCTTTTGAAAAGCGGTGACTAGCTTTTTAATGGCGTAATTGTCATAGCCTGACCCGCTAAAACCGATGGTCAGCATGTTGCCGTTGGCATCGGCAACTTCTCGAGCATGGGTCACTGCCTTGTCATACTGGGTAATGACCGGCTTTAAGCCCTCTGCTAAGAGCTTGCCAGCTGGGGTCAAGGAAACTTCCTTGCGGCTTCTGTAAAAAAGCTTGGTGCCAACATAGTCCTCTAAAGAAGAAATTGATTGGGAAACGGCTGATTGGGTGATGCCTAAGTTCTGGGCAGTCCGAGAAAAACTGAGGCTGTCAGCCAGGTTGAGAAAGATTTTAAGCTTATCTGTATTCATTGTTAGTATTACTGATTAACCTCATTTATTATAATCTAACTGATAATGGTACTATCTACGAACAGCTAAGTCAAAGCATCTGATTATTAAGTTTCAATAAAGATGCATAAAAACGCTTTTTCCAAAATATTTTCGAAAATTACTTGCATTAAATGAAAGTCGTGTTAGAATAACAAATATCAAGAAACGAAGGAAGTAGTACCTGCTCCCCTGACTCTTCAAGCGAGTTTCGTAGTTGAGAGGAAACAGAGCCAGCGCAGGGAACGCATCCGGGAAAGTGGCCGAGTAGCGGTCACCGCAGGTCTGCGTTAAAGATCTCGAGTGCCTGACTAAGTCAGGAATTAAGGTGGTACCGCGATATTTGTCGTCCTTTTGCATGAGCAAAAGGACGATTTTTTTATAGAAAAGGTGGCAAAAATGAGGCAAAGCACGGGTTCAGATTAAAGAGTAATTAGAATATATAAGGAGAATTGAATAATGAAAATTGACAAGAGCAAGATCAAGAAAATCGTATTGGCATACAGCGGCGGCTTGGACACGTCCGTCATCATTCCTTGGCTGAAGGAAAACTATAATGACCCAGAAATCATCGCGGTTTCCGCTAACGTGGGCCAAGGCGATGAACTGGACGGCTTGGAAGAAAAGGCCAAGAATTCCGGTGCTTCCAAATTGGTTGTGGCTAACCTGGAAGAAGAATACGTGAACGATTACCTGCTGCCATGCCTCAAGGCTGATGCCAAGTACGAAGGCTACCTGCTGGGTACGGCCAACGCTCGTCCCTTGATCGCTAAGGCCTTGGCTCAAGTAGCTCTGGAAGAAGGAGCTGACGCCATTGCCCACGGGGCAACTGGCAAGGGCAACGACCAAGTCCGGTTTGAGCTGGGGATCAAGCATTTTGCTCCTGACATGCCAATCATTGCCCCATGGCGGGAATGGGACATCGTCTCAAGAGAAGACGAAATTGATTACGCAGCAGCTCACCATGTGCCGCTTCGGATCAGCAAGGAAACCAACTACTCTAAAGACAAGAACCTGTGGCACTTGAGCCACGAAGGCTTAGACTTGGAAGACCCAAGCCTTGAGCCAACTTACGAAAAGCCAGGCTTTTTGGAAATGGGCGTTTCCCCAATTGACGCTCCCGACAAGCCAACTTACGTGACCTTGGACTTTGAACAAGGCGTCCCAGTTGCCGTTGACGGCGAAAAGCTGTCTCCAATGGAAATTTTGGAAAAAATGAACAAGCTGGGCGGGGAAAACGGCATTGGCATTCTTGACTTAGTCGAAAACCGTTTGGTTGGCATGAAGTCAAGAGGCGTATACGAAACCCCAGGTGGCACGATCCTGTACTTTGCTCACGAATATCTAGAAACCATCACTTTGGACAAGCAAGTACAGCATAAGAAGGAAGAACTGGCCATCACTTACGGTGAACTGGTTTACGACGGGCAATGGTTTACACCATTGAAGAAGGCGCTGGATGCCTTCATGGACTCAACCCAAGAAAAGGTAACGGGGACCGTTAAGCTGAAGCTCTACAAGGGCAACATCATCAAGGCTGGCGTCACTTCACCATACAGCTTGTACGCTAGCGACCTGGCAACTTTTGACGAATCAGACTACGACCAAGCAGAAGCAGCTGGCTTCATCAACTTGTTTGGTCTGCCAATCAAGGTGCAGGCCCAGCTGGAACAAAAGCTGAAGAAGGAAAATAACTAGAAATTCGATTAAGGGACATTAGGTGGTAATATGGAAAAAATGTGGGCTGGCCGGACCATGGGCCAAACTGATAAGATTGCAGACGACTTTGACTCTTCCATCCGCTTTGACCAGAGAATGTACCCAGAAGACATTCAAGGCTCCATCGCCCATGCCAAGATGCTGGCTAAGACGGGCATTATCAGTCAGGCGGCCAGTCAAAACATTATCCAAGGTTTAGAGGGCATTAAGGAAGACTTAGACAGCGGCAAGCTGGCTATCGACCCAGCAGCTGAAGACATCCATATGTTTATCGAAGAGGTCTTGACTGACCGGATTGGTGCTGATGGGAAAAAGCTCCACACAGCCCGGTCCCGGAACGACCAAGTAGCGCTAGATGTGAAGCTCTACATGCGCCGGGAAAACGCAGCCTTGGTAGCCCTGCTAAAAAAATTGGTTGAAGCTCTCTGTGACCAAGCTGAAAAGAACCAGGATGCCCTCATGCCCGGCTACACCCACTTGCAGCGGGCCCAGCCGATTACTTTTGGCCACCAATTAATGGCATATAGCTACATGTTCTTGCGGGACATCGACCGGCTAAAGGAAATGGGCGAGCGGATGAACTATTCCCCAATCGGGTCATGTGCCTTAGCCGGAACCACCTACCCCACCGACCGGGTCTATGAAGCTGAGCTCTTGGGCTTCACGGCGCCGGTTGCCAATTCTTTGGACGGGGTCAGTGACCGGGACCACGTGGTGGAAATGATCAGCGACCTGTCCTTGGCCATGATGCACCTGTCCCGGCTTAGTGAAGAATTGATCCTGTGGTCTAGCTGGGAATTCCACTTTATCCGCTTAGATGATGCCTATACGACCGGCTCATCCATCATGCCGCAAAAGAAGAACCCGGACATGGCCGAACTGGCCCGGGGCAAGACCGGCCGGGTCTACGGGGACCTCATGGGGATCCTGACCACCTTGAAAGGCTTGCCGCTGGCTTATAACAAGGACATGCAAGAAGACAAGGAAGCCTTGTTTGACGCGATCGACACGGTGAAGATGGTTTTGGCCACCTTTATCCCGATGATCCAGACCATGCAGGCTAATAAAGAGGCCATGCACAAGGCAGCGCAAAAGGGTTTCATCAATGCGACTGACTTGGCAGACTACCTGACTAAGAAGGGGATGCCGTTTAGAGATGCCTACCACCTGTCAGGGCAGCTGGTTGCCTACTGCATCGACCACGACACGGTTTTGGAAGACTTGCCGCTAGATTTTTACCAAGCAAAAAGCGACTTATTTGACGAGGACGTCTTTGAGGCGATTGATTTGAAAAATTGTTTGCTGAAGCGGACGTCTTTAGGAGGACCAACGCCTGACTCTGTGATGAAGCAGGTGGGCGAGGTTAGAGAAAAACTAGCTGCTCTTTAGTTGAAATACGAGTTGAAGCTGCCTGAGGCAGCTTTTTCTTTTTGCAGAAAATTGCTTTCAAGGGTAGAAATCGGTTACAATTTTAAGTAGATAAGTAAGAAAGAGAGCAAAAAAATGAGTAAACTAATTCTATTAGACGTCGACGGCACCCTGATCAACTACGAGGCAATCTTGCCGGAATCAGCGGAAAAAGCGGTCAACCTGGCCAGAGCAAAGGGAAACCTGGTCTACATCTGCACCGGCTGCTCCAAGGCCGAAATCGCCCAGCGGGACTTCCGGACCATGCAGCTGGACGGGATGATCGGTGCTAATGGCGGCTATGTCGAAAGCGAGGGCAAGGTGATCCTCCACCAGAGCCTGTCCAAAGCTGAAGTCAAACACATCGTCAACTGGTGCAATGCCCGCCACATCGGCTTTTACCTGGAAGCCAACAGCGGGATGTACATTAACGACTACTACCTAGAAGACGGCCCAGTGGCCATGGCCAAGTACATTGCCGGCAAGGGTAAGGAGATCGGCGACATTAGTGAATATAAAGAGAATTTTGGTAAGGGCTACATCTTGAAGCATGGCGAGGACCTCTACCGGGATGACGTGAACAAGGTCTCCTTCGTCTTGCACAGCTACAAGGACCACCTGGACTCTAAAGAAGAGTTCCCGGATCTCATCGCCAATACTTGGGGCGGCAAGGGTGAAGAAGCCTTGTTTGGGGACCTGGGCCCTAAGGGGATTACCAAAAAGTATGCCGTGGAGACGCTCCTGGACTATCTAGGGATGGATGCTAAGGATGCCATCGCCTTTGGGGATGCTCAGATCGACTTGTCCATGTTTGAATGCTGCGGGTATAGCGTGGCCATGGGCAATGCGTCGGAGCCGGTGAAGCAGGCCGCTGACTACGTGACCGACGATGTTGATGCTGACGGGCTGCTGCATGCTTTTGAGCATTTGGATTTGGTGTAGAAGGAAATTTAAGGTAAAGAAATAGCCTCAGTCGATTTTTGACTGGGGCTTTTTGTTTGGTTCCCGTTTAGGTTCCCGGAAAAAATAAAAACGCTGAAATATCAGCGTTTTAAGGGATATTTTTAAGGAGAGTACAGGATTTGAACCTGCGCGCCAGGGAAAACCTGGTTCGGCGGATTTCGAGTCCGCTGCATTACCACTCTGCCAACTCTCCGGCACTCCTATTATTATAACGTAAATAAGGAGGGAGTGGAAGTGTGGAATCGCGATTTAGTTTTTTGTGTGAAAAAGTAGACATATTGTGTATACACAAAAACATGCATGCTATACTAAAGTTGGTTCCTCATTGAAATGAGGGTGACCCTGAGTGGGTTATGAGATGTACTCAGGAATTTTCTAGTTCCTCACACTAGTGAGGGAAGGCTTTGCAAGAATGCAAAGCCTTTTTTATTTGTTATCTAAAAGAAAAGGGTTGCATTATCGATGGTGGGTGATATACTGTAAGTGTCAATTGAATGATTTTACACAATGAGTGTGTTATAAAGATCTAGGAGATAAAAATGGAATTGTCAGACGATGCCCTTGCACTTTGGGGCAAAAAATCAAATCGAGATGGAGATCCTCGCTGGCTTCCCCTTGTTGCTCACTTAGTAGACACGAAAAATGTAGGATACTGGCTTTATACACATTGGTTGAGTGATGGAGATCGAAATTTTTTAACTCAAAGAATTGCTTCGGAGATGGTTAAAGCTGGCTTATCTCCTGTAAAAGCCCAAGAACAGGCTGAACACGAGATGGGTAAACTGATCAAATTTTTGTGTTACATCCACGACATAGGCAAGGCGACTCCGGCATTTCAAGTAAAGAGATCATATAACCACGATGACCAGCTTGATGAGATTTTAGTTGATCGACTGATGCACCATTCCTTCAAAGGCCTTGCCGATGCAACTTTATCTAGCCCTGCTAAGTCCCCTCATGCTCGGGCTGGGGAAGCAATTTTACAGGATGCTGGTCTAAATGAAACTGTTGCGGCCATTATTGGTGGTCACCACGGTAAGCCACAATCGAAGTCTCCAATTGATCAGCTAGTTGACTATACTTCAAATTATTATCAATCTGACAATGATGAGCAAGCTAAAGCACCTTGGAAAAAGGCTCAAGGAGAACTAATTCGATACGGTCGAGAATTGGCAGGCTATAAAGACATCAAAGATGTTCCACCAGTCACTCAGGCTGAGGCTGTAATCCTTGAAGGCTTGTTGATCATGTCTGACTGGCTGGCATCTAGCGAATATCTAAATGACAATGTCGACTACCCAATGTTTACCCTAATTGGTTTAGATGAAGGCTTTGACAGCCTGGATATGGATAAGCGCTGGCAAAGTGCAATTAAGACTTGGAAACTAAATGATCAATGGGAACCGGATGAAGTTAACGATGCCAAGCGCTACTATCAGGACCACTTTGGCTTTGCGCCGCGGCAAATTCAGGAAGTAATGGCTGACAAACTTCTTGAGGCAAATGACCCAGGATTGATGATCGTTGAAGCACCGATGGGAATCGGCAAGACAGAAATTGCCCTGGCGGCAGCGGAACAACTTGCTTCCGCAACGGGAAGAAGCGGCGTATATGTTGGTTTGCCAACGCAAGCAACATCCAATGCCATGTTCAGGCGTGTTGAAGATTGGGCCAGAAAGATGGCTCAAGGGAATGAACTAAACTTCTCAATGGAATTGCTACATGGGAAAGCCTATCTTAATTCTGACTTTACTGATTTGCCAAGAGCAGAAGATGTGGACCTAGATGATGAAGATTCATCGGGCATCCAAGAAGGTGCTATCTCAGTAAACTCTTGGTTTTCTGGCAAAAAATCGATCTTAGCTGACTTTGAAGTCGGAACAATTGATAATTTGCTCTTGATGGGGCTAAAGCAGAAGCACTTGTTCTTGCGTCACCTGGGCTTTAGCAATAAGGTGATCATCCTGGACGAAGTCCATGCTTACGATGCCTATATGAATAGTTACCTATACAAAGCACTTGAATGGCTAGGAGCTTATCATGTACCGGTAATCATTCTTTCAGCAACTCTGCCAAAAGAGAAGAGAAACGAGATTATTGGCACCTACTTTAAGGGGAAATATCATTCATCTTTTGAGCAGAACTTAATTGCTGCTGATGGCTGGGAAGACAACTATGCTTATCCGCTATTAAGCATCCTGGATGGTCAAGAACTTAAACAAATTTCCAACTTTGGTCAGAAACTGCCAAGTCATGAGCTGCAGATTGAATATTTAGACGAAGATCCAAATGTCGTTATGGCGAAGGTTGAGGCTAAAATTGCAAACGGCGGCGTTGCCGGCATCATTGTAAATACGGTTAAAAGAGCTCAAGAATTTGCTAAATTAGTTCCTAAAGGTGTCGGTTGTCTAGTACTTCATTCAGCATTTCTAGCAACGGATCGGATGAATAAAGAGGAGAAGCTACAGGATTTAATTGGCAAGAATGGTCAGCGACCAAAGAAATACATTGTTATCGGCACTCAGGTGCTTGAACAATCATTGGATATCGACTTTGATGTGTTGTTCACTGATATCGCTCCAATGGACTTGCTTTTACAAAGGGCAGGTCGCCTGCACCGGCATGAAATCGATAGACCAGAAGGCCTGGAAGAAAGTGTGTTGTACGTTCTTAAACCTGAAGGCGATGGTTATGGTGATGCTAACGAAGCCATCTATGAGAAGTATTACTTGCAAAAGACAGAAGCTTTTTTGCCAAGAGTCGTGAAGCTACCCGATGATATTTCGATTTTGGTGCAAAAAGTTTACGATCCACCAACAGATGACCAAGTTGAAAATCTTCAGGATGCCAAGGAAGACTCCGATAAACATTTTGCCAAAGAAAATAGTAAGGCGGAAAGCTTCCAGGTGAGTGATCCAAAGTATCCCAAAAAAGAAACTGATTTGCAAAACAAACGTAAGCTTAGAAAGTTAACATTGCATGGCTGGCTTGACTGGGATGCAGGAAATCTTGATGAAAATCAGGCGATTGCCGCAGTTCGGGACATTCGTGAAAGCGTAGAGGTGATTTTATTAAAGGAGGTTGATAGTAAATATTATTTGTTGGATGAGGGAAAAGAAACCGTAGCTGTGGATGAGATAGGAGACAGGGATTTAGCTCAGGAAATTATTCGCTTGCCAGGGGTGCTTACACTTGATGTTGATAAGGCAATTAAGACTCTTGAAACGATTACGATCAAGAGATTTCCTGAATGGCAAAATAGTCCTTGGCTTAAGGGTTCTATAGCACTAGTTCTTGATGAAAATAATGAGACGACTTTTGCCGGCTACCGGTTGAAGTATTTGCCCGCGATTGGGCTGACACATGAAAAAGAGGAAGGTGAAAAATAGTGGATAGCTTTAATTTAGTTACCGAGCCTTGGATTAAAGTCTTGGAAAGCAAGACAAATTCGGAACGGCTTGTATCTATTGAAGAGTTGCTGAAAAATGCCAAAGATTACCGGCAGATTGCTGGTGAAATGCATGGTCAAGATTTAGCAGTATTAAGATTACTAGAAGCGATTTTGACAACTATCTATTCAAGAGTTAATGAAGATGGTCAGGCATACGAATGGCTAAAGTTAGATGAACGAATGCAGGTTGTTGGATCAAACATTGATGAAGCTGAATTTGACAGTGAAGAACTGCTTAATACCTGGGAAGCTTTATCATCAAAAGGTGGATTCACAGATGCAGTTTTTAACTATCTTGATAGAAATGCTGATTTGTTTGACTTTTTTGGATCACATCCGTTTTATCAGGTGACCAAGGAACAATATGATGCTCATGTAGTGGCTGCGAAACGTGTGGATAAGGGAAAAGGTACAGTTGATTTGATGCAGATGAACCGTCTTATTTCCCAAAGTGGTAATTCTGTAGCGCTTTTCGCACCAAAGAGTGCACCACAGAAAAACAAGATGAGCATTGATGAACTTGTCAGATGGGTTATTTCTTACCAAAACTTCACCGGCGTGACAGATAAAACTAAGGTTGTTGCTAAAGAAAAAATGTCCAATGGACGTGGCTGGCTTTATACCTTAAATCCAATTTACATCAAAGGAAAGAATCTTTTTGAAACTTTACTGTTGAACATGATTCTGCTCAATGATGACGAGGATAAATATACAATTCAAAAGCCGGTTTGGGAAGAAGATTTGGACAGTTACGTAAAGAAGCGTTTAAAGCAAATCAAGCCTGATAATTACGCGGAAGTGTATACAGTTTGGTCTCGATTGCTCCACATTGAATGGAAAGATGATGTACCAACTGTCTTTAGCGCTGGCTTACCTGCATTTAATAGTACTAATGCTTTCGACATTGAGCCAATGTCAACTTGGCGCAAGGATAAGGATGGCAACTGGATTCCAGCAACACGGCAGCTTAGCAGCTTGGGCTGGGCTATGTGGCGTAACTTCGGTCAGTACGTTCCACTGGAGAAGAATGAGGGTAAACAACCACTAATTATCGAATGGATTAATATTCTGAAAGAGGGTGGTTACATTCAAAGCACTGCCAGAATTAATCTTCATACCACTGGTATTATCAGTAATGGTGGGGCAACCTCGTTGATGCCGGCAGCTGAATTTGATGATAACCTGCAAATTGAGGCAGATGTTCTCTTTGACGAGAATCCAGATCTAGCAAAGAAGTGGCCAGCCAGAATTGAAGAAATGGTTGAACTAAATCAGACTGTTGGTCGCAAGTACTATGGCTTTTTGATGGAAATTGGCATCATTCGCTTTGGTAGTCGTGGTGCAGGGGATTTTGCTGGCCGTAAGAGTCAGGACTTTTATGACAACCTGAATGAACCTTTTACTAATTGGTTGTCAGGGTTATCTAACCAAGATGAACGTGAAGAAAAAGTCAGGGAATGGAAGGATGAGCTTCAAAAACTTTCCCTTCAAACTCTTGACCAATTCCTAGAACAAATGACCCCAAGAGATATCACGGGGGTTAAAAAGTCGGGTAATGATGATGCTGACAAAGATCGCGACAACATCTTTAAGGCCGCAAGCAAATTTAAAGCTGGCGTCTGGAAAGTCATTCATAAATAATAGGAAGGAGAAGTGATTACATGGCACATGATATTGAACGGGTAACCAGCCAAATTATTGAGCAATTGTACAATAATGGCGATATGGATAAGGCTGCTCTGGCTGCTTTGCGCTCAACCGCTAGCCTTGACGGCAGCCGGGCCCAAAAGGTTTGGCCAATCTTTTTAGCCAATATGAAAGAAGAGTGGCTAAGTAAAAACGGCAAGCAGACTCACGCAGAGAAGGCGATTTTTGCTGCAGTTAGAATGTATGCTATCCACCAGCAAGCAAATGAAGTTTGCGTTTATGCCAAGAAGAGCAAAGATGCAAACGAAGACGGCGGGGTAGAATTCTTTGAGGCTTTGAATCGCTTGAAAAATAGTGACTCAGAAACTGCTCTAAACCGCCGGGTAGAGGCACTGCTTGGATCAACCAATGTTCAAGCAGTAATTGACCAGTTGACTCACCTGATGCAGATTGTCAAAGGGAAGAAGACTGGCATCAAGATTGATTATGCTCGCTTAGCTAGCGATCTTTACCGCTTCCAATTCGGCTACCAAGAAGCAAACCAAGTACGCTTGCTCTGGGGTGAACAATACTACCGTTTAAACAAGCAAGATCAGAAAAACGAAGACAAGAATTAATAAGGAGAAAAAATCATGAGTAAGAACCTATACCTTGACATCAACGTTTTGCAAACTGTACCATCCTCTAACATCAACCGCGATGATACTGGTGCACCAAAGACTGCTTTTTACGGCGGCGTAATGAGAGCAAGAGTTTCGTCCCAATCCTGGAAGAGAGCTACTCGGAAGGCCTTTGCTGAAGATGGTGCTGAAATCGGTACTCGGACTTTGAAGGTACCACAACTCCTTGCCGAAAAGTTGATGGAACTTGACAGCAGCCTCAGTCAAGAAGAAGCCGACAAGATGGCAGCAGCTGCCTTAGGTGCAGCTGGCATTAAGGTTAAGAAGGATAACGTAACTGGTGCCTTATTAATGGTAAGCAAGGGTCAAATCGAAGGCCTTGCTAAGTACGTTTTGGCAGGCGAAGAACTTGACAAGAAGGAAGCAAAGAAGAATCTGTTACAAGGAAATTCTTTGGACTTGGCTCTCTTTGGTCGAATGGTGGCTGACAACCCAGAACTAAACGTTGATGCCTCAGCCCAAGTAGCTCACGCCATTTCAACCCATGAAATCATTCCTGAATATGATTACTTTACTGCTTTGGATGATTTGCAAGGTAAGGAACAAAGCGGGGCTGCTTTGATTCAAACCACTCAATACGATTCAGCTACTCTTTATCGTTATGCTAACGTTAACATGGGTGAACTTGCGCACAACCTGGATGGTAAAGATGCTGTTGAAGGTGCGGTTACCTTTGTAAAAGACTTCGCCCTCTCCATGCCAACCGGTAAGCAAAACTCTTTTGCTAACAAAACTGTACCAAGCTATTTAATGGTTACTGTTCGCGATGATACCCCAGTCAACCTGGTATCAGCTTTTGAGCAACCTGCAACTGCAAGAGATGGCAAGGGCTATCTAGAAAACTCTGTAAACAAGTTAGAAGCAGAATTTGTTGATACTCAAGCTTTTGTTGATGCCCCACTTGCAACGTTGGTAGCAGGCAAGTTTGATACCAAGATTGGCGAAAAAGAGGACAACTTGAATGACTTGCTCGACAAGTTGCGTGACGTCTTGAAGAAGGCGGTAGAAGATGAAGACCTTAACAATTAAATTAACCGCTCCTTTGCAGTCATATGGCAATGAAGCAAACTTCGAGCGCCGGACTAGCTGGCCCGTACCGTCAAAAAGTGCGGTAATCGGGATGATTGGCGCAGCCTTGGGGATGCGCCGGGATAACCCGGAGATCACCAAGCTGAACGATTTGGCTTTTGCTGTAAGAACCGATCAAAGAGGCAAGGTACTAACAGACTTTCACACTGTGGAGTGGAAGACCGATACACGTAAGTTAACCTATCGGGATTACTATCAGGATGCGGTTTATGTTGTAGCAATTGGCGGGGATGATGAGGAGATTGATCGAATTGCTGATGCCTTGAAGCACCCTAAATTTCAACTATACCTTGGCCGCCGGTCTTGCCCACCAGCTGGCATTTTGAAAACGAACGTTTTTGAAGATGCTAATCCCGTAGAAGCACTTAAGCAATTGCCTTGGCAAGCAAGTAGCTGGTATCAAAAGAAGCTTAGAAAAGAAAACTACAAGACTGAGATTGTGGCAGATGCTAACTTGATCGACAATCCAAATGTTACCTGGACTGAAAAGGATCGAGTAGAAAGCTTTAATCCGCGTTACCGTCACTTTGGCTTTAGAGTACTTGCCAAGACCAGAGTTGAATTAGAAAATCCATCATACCATGCTTCGATGGAACATGATGCATTTGGAGCTGTGTAAATAGGAGGGCTGAGATGTACTTATCAAGAGTTGAGATTGATACCAAGAATCGTCAGAAGATTAGAGACTTGTCTCATCTCGGTGCTTATCATGGCTGGATTGAGCAATCTTTTCCAGACGAAATCGCTCAAGGTGAGCGAAAGCGTCACTTGTGGCGAATTGACCAATTGCAAGGCAGAACTTATCTGCTTTTGTTTAGTCCAGACAAACCAGACTTAGAAAAACTTGAAAAGTATGGTCGTCCTGGTACTGCCATGAGCAAGGACTACGAACCGTTTTTGAATCGGCTCGCTAAAAATCAGGTCTTACGCTTTAGATTGACGGCTAATCCAGCTTTTAGAGGTGGCAAGTCAAGTAAGCACCCTGGCAAGATTATCCCTTACTTTGCTGTAGATAAGCAATTGGGATGGTTGGAAAATAAAGCGGAAAACGGTGGCTTTAAGCTATTAAGTGCTGATGTGGTTGGCCATGACCGTCCAAGTTTAAGAAAGCAGTCGCGGGTTTCTTTGAACCGGACAGTCTATGAAGGTGTCCTACAAATTACAGATCTGTCAAGATTTAGAAATGTTCTGACAGAAGGACTGGGCAGAGAGAAGGCTTTTGGGATGGGATTGATGACAGTGATCCCAATGTAGATCATGAAAGTCGAAGCAAGCTACAAAAAGCCCGACCTAACAGAGCTAGGTCGGACCGAAGATCGAATTACCTTTTTGTATTTAGAAAAGTGTCGCTTAGATCGTAAAGACGGGGCAATCGAAGTCAGGGACACTGAGGGGATAATCTATGTCCCAGCGGCCGTGATTAGCGTTTTGCTCTTAGGACCAGGCGTTGATGTGACTCATAGAGCTATTGAGCTAATGGGGGACTCAGGCATGGCGGTAGTTTGGGTTGGCGAACAAGGCGTGCGCGAGTATGCCCATGGCCGCGCCCTGAATAGATCATCGCGCCTTCTTGAAGCCCAGGCTAAGCTGGTTTCCAATACCCGGACCAGAGTAAAGGTGGCCCGGCAAATGTACCAGATGCGTTTTCCAAATGAAGATGTGTCAGATTTAAGCATGCAGGAATTGCGCGGCAAAGAAGGCTCAAGAGTTCGCGCAGTATACCGGGAACAATCAAAGAAAACTGGGGTTCCATGGGATAAACGTGAATATAATCCTGACAATTATGAAGCCGGAACGCCAATCAACAAGGCTTTGACCTCAGCCCACCAGGCACTATATGGGCTAAGCTACAGTGTGATTGCGGCGATGGGAGCTTCTCCAGGACTCGGCTTTGTGCACACGGGGCACGACTTAGCTTTTGTTTATGACTTTGCCGATTTGTATAAGGCTGAATTTTCAATTCCTGTGGCCTTCGAGATGACGGCTCTTTACGGTAATGAGGACATTGATACGCACACCCGCCATGCTATGAGGGATAAATTTCGGGAAAGCAAGCTAATTAAGCGTATGACCACTGACTTGAAAAGGTTGCTTTTACAAGACGAGGATGCAAATCAGGATGATGTCGATGTTTTGAACCTCTGGGATGACAAGCTAGGCTTGCAGAAGTTTGGCGTTCAATATCACGAAAGACAAGATGATGCAGAATGATTGTAATTACTTTGTCTAAGACTCCCTATGCACTTAGAGGTGATTTGACCAGATGGTGCCAAGAGATTCAGACAGGAGTCTATGTTGGCAATGTCAGTGCTAGAGTTAGAGATAATCTTTGGGAACGGGTTCAAAAGAACATCGGTAATGGTGAAGCAACCATTGTATATAACACCAACAATGAGCAAGGCTTCACTTTTAAAACGACTAGACCATCCAAGAAGATTGTTGATCTAGATGGACTTGAGTTTGTCAAATTTTTAAACGACCCTGATCTAGTTCAGCATGGCTTTAGTAATGCTGCAAAGTATCATGAGGCAAGAGTAGCTGAAAAGAAGTATGGTCATGCAAGGCATGTTGTTAACGCTGATGCTGTGAACTTCGCTGCTGTCGATATTGAAACTACAGGTCTGGATTCTGAAAAGGATAGAATTTTGTCAGTTGGTGCCGTACGCAATGATAGGGCAGAGTTTTATCGGGTGATTAAGCAGGATGTCCAGATTAGCAAAGATATTGTAGATTTAACCGGTTTAACCCATGATATCGTGATGAAAGATGGGGTAGACGAAGTAGAAGCGATAAAGGAACTTAAGGAATTTGTCGGGGATGCTGTGCTTGTAGGCTATAACTTCAAGTTTGATTTGAGCTTTTTAAATCAGGCTTGTCGTTTACATGGCATTGATATAATTTCCAATCGTACTCGAGACCTAATGACAGTGGTAAAAAATAAGGTGGTTGAGCTAGACAGTTATAAGCTCAAAAGTGTACTATTGTACTACGGGATCAAAAATGACCGGCCACACAACGCGGTATCTGATGCAAAGGCGGAGATGGATTTGACGAAGAAACTCATTGAAAATCATGTTTTGAAACTATGAGAATGGCGTCAAATAAGGGATCTTTTAGTGTATTCCCCTCGTATGAGGGGGTGATCCCTGAGTAGCCTGACCAAGCTTAACCTGGCAAAGGTATTCCCCTCGTATGAGGGGGTGATCCGTCTGGTCGTGTGGACATAGTCACAGAATCTGAGTATTCCCCTCGTATGAGGGGGTGATCCCTACATGGTAGCCTTTAAGCTAGCCTTGAAGAAGTATTCCCCTCGTATGAGGGGGTGATCCTTTTGTAGCAAGTTTGGCGGGTGTACCACCTACGTATTCCCCTCGTATGAGGGGGTGATCCTAGCCTGCCTTGATAGCAGATTGGGCCACGTTGGTATTCCCCTCGTATGAGGGGGTGATCCTTCGGCCCATGCAAGGCCTTCACCCACTACATGGTATTCCCCTCGTATGAGGGGGTGATCCCATCGCCCAGCTAATACTAATTAAAAATTCCGTGTATTCCCCTCGTATGAGGGGGTGATCCTAAAGGAGATAATAAAATGACTACTTTAAAAGAGTATTCCCCTCGTATGAGGGGGTGATCCTGATTAATAGCTTTACAGGTGTCGGTCGTTTGAGTATTCCCCTCGTATGAGGGGGTGATCCTACGACTGGCGAATCGCTCAAGTCGGCCGCCAAGTATTCCCCTCGTATGAGGGGGTGATCCCGAAGCACGCTATCAAGCGTGCTTTTGTGTTACGTATTCCCCTCGTATGAGGGGGTGATCCTTTTCCTGAACATCCACATGGATTCCAGTTGCCGTATTCCCCTCGTATGAGGGGGTGATCCTACTGTCGCCTTAATTGCCGCTCTCCTCATTCAGTATTCCCCTCGTATGAGGGGGTGATCCCTTTCATGGCCACAACGCGATGCCGATAGCAGTGTATTCCCCTCGTATGAGGGGGTGATCC
>NZ_JBJFHB010000033.1:0-10468 GCF_051893255.1 Lactobacillus sp.
TCGATCTTTGTAATCACTTGCATAAAGATTTCATCATTTTGACCCGTAGGGTCTTCTAAGCCCCAGTCTACACGCTTTTTCGCTGGTAAAAAAGGACAGCGAACCCCGCAACCCATGGTGACAACGTAATCGATATTTGGCAAATCAGTGATTTTTTTAGGCTTCTGTCCACTTGCCAACATATCAATGCCGTAGTGCTGCTTCATTAGGCGGACTGCATCTGGATTGATTTGATCTTTGATGCTGGTGCCGGCTGAGTAAGATTCAAATGTATCCCCGGCCAACTTTTTTCCTAAGGCTTCAGCAATTTGACTGCGGCAGGAATTATGGGTGCAGATAAAAGCAACACTTATTTTGGACATGATTTTCTCCTGATATTTTTACATTAACTACCTTAAGAACAACTTGTGACATAGTTATTATAAAGCAAAAGCAGCATCCCCTGCATGAAATACAGATGAATGCTGCTGTGATAACTTAGTTTGACTTTTTAAAAATCGTTCTAAAGCATACATCTTTTCATATTCTAGATTATGTTAAATAGCCTCTAAATCTCATTTTGTTTCCGGGTCAGCACTAAAACTGCCAATAAATAGAAAACAACTCCAGTTACCAGCAAAACTACTACTGATACCCAGGCAGGTGCAGTTTTATCGTTATATACGAAGACAATCCCCAGGGTTTCCTTGCACTTCCTCAGAACTTCGGAAGATTGCCGGGTAAAGTTTTCATTAATCGCAGGTTCCATCAATAGCTGCCGGTAAAGGACAGCTGAATGTGCACATGGAAAGTATTTGACCAACCATTGTACATTATCGGGTAAACTACCGATTGGAATGTAGGCTCCAACCAGGAAACCAATTAGCGTACCAACTACCGTGCTAGCTGCTGAAAAAGCAGTGTTACTCTTCAAAAAAGAAACTATGAAGGAAGCGATCGCTGAAGAAGCAAAGGCTGACAAGGCGATTACAGGCAGCAATTTAAGTAAAAGCTCCGGGTCCAGGACAGCGCCGCCAGCCATCCCCAGGTAGATTTCTCCGAAAATCAAGGTGAAAATAGACATGATGATGCTGATGATAAAGCCCGTCGCGATATACCCACCTGCGATTTGCCTTCTGCTGATTGGGGATGAATAGAAATCTTTGATCGTCTTATTCTCCCGGTCATTGATCATTATTCCGTAGGCACCTAAACTAGTGGTTAGGGATGCCGAAGCCAGCATCCCCGCCAGCATCCAAGCCCGCATAAGCCGATTTGGATGAGGTAAAAACTGTAAGCCGCTGCTGATTGAGTCACCAATAAAGAAGATATACAAGGCAAAAATGATAACTACGCTCAGCATCGAGAAGAAAACAGTTGCCTTATCCCGAAAATAAAGCTTGAGATTTCTTTTAATCATCGTTCTCATTCCCGCAACCTCCTTCCTGTAATATTCAAGAATACATCATCCATGGTTCCATGTAGGACCTCAAAATCTTGCAGCTGATCCCGAAGCTTTTCAACGACAGCAATCGCATCAAGTGTATCAGTAAGTGCCAGTTCATAGTAATCACCAGCTTTAGTCCACTTAAACGGAAAGCCTGCCAGCAAACTATCCAAGCTTTGCTTATTCTTTGGATACAGTTTCAAGCGGTCATAACTGTAACGCTTCTTTAAGTCAATTGGACTTCCTTCAGCAACAATTTTTCCTTGATCCAGAATTACTACATAGTCAGCCGCGGCTGCTTCTGCCATGTAGTGGGTTGTTAAAAAGATGGTCATCCCCTGCTCTTTTTGCAGGCGCCGGATTGTCTCCCAGATATGCTGCCGGGTTTGCGGGTCAAGTCCCGTTGTTGGCTCATCTAAAAAGAGAATCTTCGGCGTGTTTATGAGTGCTCTCGCAATATCCACCCGCCTCCTTTGTCCACCTGACAATTTTCCATAAGGGCGCTTAAGCAGATCCTTGATCTCGGTATACTCAATGGCCCTGCTTACTGCCTCTTTAATCTCTGCCTTGCTTTGGTAGTAAAAGCCGGCTCGAAGAGTCAAATTTTCCGCAACTGTAAGTTTTCTGTCTAAAAGTCCTTCTTGAAATACGATCCCGATCTTTTGCTTGATTGCTTGTACTTCCGTCTTCATGTCAAACCCAGCCAGCTTGATTTTTCCAGAATCAAACCTGGTCAAAGTTGATAAGCAGTCAACTGTTGTTGACTTCCCAGCACCATTTGGCCCAAGAAAAGCAAATAATTCGCCTTCACGAACCGTAAAAGAAATGTCACTAATAACTTTTAAGCCACCATAAGACTTTGAAAGTTTATTTACTTCAATCGCTTTTTCCATTTTCTAGCCCCTCTCCATTCGTGTTTCTATACTTATTTTACATTAAAGTGATCTTTCCAAAGGTGAAATTTTGATAAGATGCCAGAAAAGAAGCTTGACCTGTTGTGATATAATTGGTAAAAAATCTATTTTTAGGAACTGACAATAATGAACATCCGCCATGCACAAGTTAAAGACATTCCCGCAATCATGAAATTGTTGAGCCAAGTGCTAGAGATCCACGCGTCTATTCGGCCAGATATTTTTAAGCCAGGGACCACTAAGTACACCAATGATGAATTGGCTAAACTTATCAAGGATGACCAAAAGCCAATCTATGTTGCCGTTAATGACGAAGATGAAGTATTGGGCTATGTTTTCACCCAACTGCAAGAGCAGCCTTTCTCAACCAATATGGTTCAGTTCAAATCTATATTTATTGATGATCTCTGCGTTGACTCTGCTGCCCGTTCTCAAGGTGTTGGTCGGGCCTTGCTGGATTTTGTCAAGGAAGAAGGCAAACGCTTGGGCTGCTATGAAATCACCCTCAATGTGTGGGCAGGAAATGATTCGGCTATTCGCTTCTATGAAAAGAATGGCCTTAAGACCAAAGAAACAACCATGGAATATATTTTATAAGCCAAAAATCCCGATCTCACAATTTCTGAGATCGGGATTTATTTTTGCTTTAGGTGCGGGTACCAACAGTATTTAAAGAAGGCGCCGTGCGAAAATAACAAGCAGCACGAAAAGAGGGATGCAGCCACTAATGGCCGCATCCCCCTTTTTGATTTGATTTCTAATAAATCAGGGTGAAAGTAGTAATAGTTGAATTCTTCATCTTAGTCTAGATCTTAAGTTTTAGTGTCATCTGTTTTATATTTTCTTTGCCGAAGCGATCAGCCGCCAATCGATGACTGCAAGTCATTATTGTCAAAAGTGTGCAATCATTTAAAAATAGGTTCTTGTGCTAGTTAATGCTGCTCTGGCGCAATATCAGTTTGGTCAAAAGCTGCAGGGCATATGGCAGGCGGTCTGGCTGCTCTAACCGGTTCAAGAGGACCTCGGCTGCCCTCTTGCCCATCTCATTGGTCTCCACTTTCACGCTGCTCAAGGCCGGATTGGCAAATTGCGCAACGGTCGTATCGTTGAAGGAAATCATGCTAACGTCTTCGGGAACACGGACATGCAGTTCCCGGAAGGCTTTCAAAGCGCCTATTGCCATGGCATCATTGGCCACCAGCAGGCAGTTCGGCTTTTCAGCCAATTCTGGCCAGGCCAGCTTGATCGCCTCATACCCAGTTTCTGAAGTAAAGGCGCCAACGATAATCCAGTCTGGTTGATACAGATCCTTCGCCTGGGCGTAGCGTTTAAAATTCCGAAAGCGGAAATCAGTCAGGTTCTCCTTGTCATAGTGATCGCTCAAGTCCCCCGCCAGCATCCCAATCTTGGTCCGGCCAGTCTGAATGAAGTGGTCAACGATTTCTTCAACGGCGCTGCGGAAGTCTGAATAGACGCTCGGAAAGCCATCTTGCAGGTGATTGCTGTCAACGAAGACGACCGGTCCTGGCAGATGCCTAAGAATTGACAGCTGGCCAGCCGAATACTGATCGCTGCCGATCACGATCACCCCAGCGTACTTATCCAGCTCCTCCCAGTTAGCGCCGGCGTAAAGGAGTTCATGTTTAAGGCCTAATTCTGTCAGCCGCTCAGTAATTCCCAAGCGGATGGAATAGTAGTACAAGTCGTTGAGCTCTTCCTCAGGGTCGCACCACAAGACGATAGCTGCCGTCTTGCCGCTAAAACGCTGGTATTTCTTGGAAAGATGCTTGCTATAGTTCAAGTCTTCCGCTGCCTGAAAAACGCGCTTGCGGGTCTCATCGCTGACGGATAGAGTCGAATCATAATTCAAAATACGTGACACGGTTGCAGGCGATACGCCAGCCCGCTTGGCCAGATCCCGGATAGTTGCCATCTTCACCCTGCTCTTTCTCTAGATTGGAATAAGGAATAATTCACTAATTTAAATTTAGCATAATTAAAAGTTTCAAACTAGTCAAGTGTCAAGCTAGCTGATGTGAGAAAGGCGAAATAGTAAAGTTCAGTTCGTAAGACTTGCTGCTTGGCAGAAGATATTCGTCATGGACTGGCGCGCCCCAGGAGTCGTCACCGCCGACGCCCATTTGGGCGGCCAGCAGCTTGACCCAGGTGTACTCAGAATCAGGCAGGTCAAACCAGTGATCAGCTGTTTCCAATTGCGCGGTGCTATAAGGAAGAACGCTGCCTGAGAAAGGTTTAGCAGCAGCGCTAAAGACTACACCGCTTCCTTGCCGGTCATAAATCGCCAGCTTGCGAAGTCCCTCCCGATTGCCGGTTTCCTGCGGGCGCAGATATCTGGCCACGTTTTCAGTGGCTGAGGAAGTCCAGATTCCCAAGAAGGATCCCGCTTGCCGGTCAAGATAGTTTTCTTCTGGTCCCTTGCCGTAATATGTGAAATGGTTAAAGTCGTGCGGCAAGGCCAGTTCCAGGCCAAACTCCGGCAGACCAGGCAGCCCCGCGGCGCCTGGGAAGATGGCTTTGACGCCGATTGTCCCCGTGCGGTCAACCGTATAGGCAACCTTAACCTGTAAGTCTTTCCCAACAGGAAGCAGGAAGTCATAGCTGATTCTGGCGCCCGTTTCGGTCAGCTCCAGCTTGAAATCAGTCTGCTTGGCAAATTTGCCGGCATTCTCCCACATCGCCTTGTCAAAGCCATAGCCGGCGCCGCGGTCATTGTCAGTCAAGGCGCGCCAGAAGGTCAGCCGTGGCTTCTGTTTGATCAGCTCGCGATCACCATATTTGAGGGAAATCAAGCTACCCTTGTCCTTGCTGAACAAGGCCTTGACACCGTTGGCCCAAAT
This sequence comes from Lactobacillus sp., assembly GCF_051893255.1. Lineage (GTDB taxonomy): Bacteria > Bacillota > Bacilli > Lactobacillales > Lactobacillaceae > Lactobacillus. The sequence goes on from NZ_JBJFHB010000033.1 coordinate 5,199, forward strand.
GCCTAGGTTGAAGTCGCCGTTAATGATCCGGAAATCTGGCAAGTCTGCTGACGCTTGCTTCTTCACGCGCGTTTCAGGCACCAGGTATTCGGCGCTTGCTACGACAAAGCCGCTGCTTGCCCACGGCTGGTCTTCCTTTAAGCGGGCATCCAGGTGCCAAACCAGTTCGCCAGTCAATTTCGGCGCCTGTGGCAATGGCAGATTCTGCTTATCTTGTGCCACAATGTTCAAATTATACTGATATTCAGCAACTGGCCGGCCATCGCAAAGCAGCGTCAAGACAAAGTCATAGCTGCTCGTATCCACGAACAGGTTATCGTTCTTGATCGTGATGCCCTCCGCATTGATGGTCATTTTCAAATTGCTGTATAGCTCTTTCACCGCCCGGGCCTTTGGTGAAGGAGTTCGGTCGGCAAAGACGATGCCATTGCCGCAGAACTCACCGTCATTTGGACGGTCGTCAAAGTCCCCGCCGTATGCCAGGTACTCTTGCCCCTGGCTGTTCTTGGTCAGCAATCCCTGGTCAAGATAGTCCCAAATGAAGCCGCCTTGGTATTGTGGATACTTCTCAAGTGCCGTGTAAAGCTGCAGCCCACCCGTCGAGTTTCCCATCGCATGTGCGTACTCACAGGAAATGAATGGCTTCGGCGGGTTGGCAGTCAGATACTCTTCAATCTCTTTTGGCTTGGCGTACATCCGGCTTTCTACTTCAGTAATAAAGTCGTAGTCCCGGTTCCAGGTCACCCCCTCATAGTGAACGACCCGGCCAGGGTCGTTCTTTTTGAAAAATTCGCCCATCTTTGCCAGATCATCGCCGGCATAGCTTTCATTGCCCAAGGACCAGATCAAGATGGCCGGGTGGTTCTTGTCTCTTTGGAACATGTTGTTGGCTCTGAACATGACGTTCTCTAGCCACTCCGGCTTGCTGCCGGGCACGTTCCAGGAAGGCTCCACCTTGGTCAGCTTGTTCCAGCTACCATGGCTTTCCAAATTGACCTCATCGATCAAATAGATCCCGTATTGGTCACAAAGCTCATACCAGCGCGACTGGTTTGGATAGTGCGAGGTTCTGACGGCATTGATGTTGTGCTGCTTCAAGAAGTTGATGTCCCAAAGCATGTCCTCCTCAGTCACTGCCCGGCCCCGGCGGCAGTCGAATTCATGCCGGTTGATGCCTTTGAAGACGATTCGCTTGCCATTCAGCAACATCAAGCGGTTCTTGATTTCGAAAGTCCGAAAGCCCAGCTTGAGCGGGACGACCTCCAGGACCCGGCCGCTGTCTTCAAGCACCAATTCAGCCTTGTACAGGACTGGCTGCTCGCTGCTCCAGGCCTTGACCGGCAAGTGGTCCATGAAGAAAGTGCCAGTTTCCCAAAATTCATTTGCCTGGCTGTCATAGATCTGCCCGTCAAGATCGTAAAGGCGCAGGAGGACTTGGTCTGCTTGACCCGCGGCTTGGTACTGAACCGTCAGTTTGCCTTCGCGGTAGTCATTTTCAAGCGTGCTGGCTACTTGGAGGTCTTGGATATGCGCAAGCGGAATGGCATACAGGTCAACATCCCGGAAAATGCCGGAAAGGCGCCAGAAGTCCTGGTCTTCCAGGTAACTGGCCGAGGAATATTTGAAGACTTCAACCGCCAGCTTGTTGTCGCCTTCCTGCAGGCAGTCGGTCACGTCAAACTCGCTAGGAGTAAAGGAGTCTTCGCTGTAGCCGACAAAGGTGCCATTGAGCCAGACGTACATAGCTGTCGCCACGCCTTGGAAGCTGAGAATGACCCGCTTGCCGCTTAAGCCTTTATCCAAAGTGAAGTGCTTGACATAGCAGGCAACCGGATTGTCCCGCAGCGGCGTCTTCAGCCCGGTTTCCTCGCTCCCGTCCCATGGGTATTGGATGTTGACGTATTGCGGCTGGCCATAGCCAAGAACTTCCAAATTGCTAGGAACCTCAACCGTGTCCATGCCGCTTTCGTCAAAGCCCATTTGATAGAAGCGCCGGTTTCTGAGCTCAGGGCTCTTGCTCCAGGCCAGACGCCAGGACCCATTAAGCGACTGCTTCAGGCTGCTGCGTCCCCTTTTGGCTTCTGCTTCATTTAAGAAGTATTGGTGATCCGAATGAGCCGGCAAAGTATTCACCGCAAACACTTCTGGATCGCTGAGCCATGCAAATTCAGGCTTTTCTGCTGTTTTCCCCATTTTATTGCCTCTTTCTAGTAATGTCTTGCTTGATTGCTAGTTCTTGCTTACAGCCAATATCATAGCTTGTTCAGTTCATTTTTGCAAGTGCTTTTAGTAAATATTTTACTAGATATTAAAAAGCAATCACCTTAGCTTGGCTTGCCATTCCTAGGCATTAATTGCCTTGCTTCCTTATTTTTGCAATCAAAAAAGCAAGCGAGGGATTGCAAAATTCGTCGGTTTTTTTGGCTCTATTCGCTCATGTCTTCAGCGACGGTTAGCATTTTTGGTAAATTGTTTACTAAAAGTGTTTACTTTTGACAAAATTCCGGCTATAATTTACTTCGTAAACAAGTAAAGCGATTACAGCAAATAAAATGGAGGTATATTCGTGAACCGCACTGTGAAATCCAAAGGGCTCATGTCCCGCTTCTCCTTCGCGATGGGGAATCTGGGCCATGCTGCCTTCTATGGACTCTTGTCCAACTACTTCATTATCTTCGTGACCAGCGGGCTCTTCAGCGGCCTGCCAACAGCGATTGCCAACAAGTTGATCTACCTGATTACCACCTTGATCGTCGTCGTCAGAGTAGCCGAAATTGCCATCGATCCGTTGATCGGGAACGTGGTCGACAACACCCATTCCAAGTGGGGCAAGTTCAAGCCTTGGATCCTGGCTGGGACCGTCATCAGCTCCTTACTGATGATCGTCCTGTTCACGGGGATCTTCGGCCTGGCCAACAGCAACTGGGTGCTGTTTTCCATCCTGTTCGTCATCATCTTTGTCACCCTGGACGTCTTCTACTCCTTCTCTGACGTTTCCTACTGGGGGATGGTGCCAGCCTTAAGCGAAGATAGCCGTGAGCGTGGGGTCTACACCTCCCTGGGCAACTTCACTGGGACGATCGGCTGGAACGGCCTGACCATCATCGTCGTTCCCCTGGTAACCTACTTCACTTTCAAAGCTACCGGCAAGCAGGAAGAAGGGCCAAGCGGCTGGCTGGCTTTTGCCGTGATTATTTCCTTATTGACCATCGTCTGCATGTTCATCACGGCCATCGGCACCCAGGAAAAGGACAACCTGATCCGCCGGGCGGCCAACAAGAAGAAGACCAGCATCAAAGACGTGCTTATGGCCCTGGCCCACAATGACCAGATTCTTTGGGCATCTTTAGGCTATTTCCTTTTCTCATTGGCCAACGTCATCACTAACGGCGTCTTGTTCTACTTCTTCAAGTTCATCTTGGACAAGCCGGAGTCATATTCACTGGTTGGCGTGGTCGCAACGATCGTTTCCTTCTGCACCTCGCCATTGTATCCAATTCTCAACAAGTTCATTCCGCGCAAGTGGCTCTTTACAATTGGTCAGGTTTGCATGATCCTGTCCTACATCATCTTTATTTTCTTCAGCAACAATCTGGCCTTGTTGATCGTCGCGATCGCCTTGCTCAACTTCTCCTTTGCCCAGCTGGTAACGGTCTTGACCTTGACTGACGCGATTGAATACGGACAGCTTAAGAATGGCGAAAGAAATGAAGCCGTCACCTTGGCCGTGCGGCCAATGATCGACAAACTGACCGGGGCCTTTTCGAACGGCTTGGTCAGCTTCATCGCCGTTACCTGCGGCATGACGGGAGCAGCAACCGCAGCTGACATGACCTCGGCCAGCATCCACACTTTCAAGAGTTTTGCCTTCATCATTCCGCTGGTCTTGGCAATCCTGGCCCTGATTGTGTTCGACAAGAAGGTCACCTTGACCGAAAAGAAGCATGCCGAGATCGTCAACCAGCTGCAGGAAAAGCTGAGCGTTGACACGGCCAGCACCGGCAAGACCGGGACGACTGAAGTTGATGCTCCAGTCACTGGTCAGCTCATCCCCCTCTCCTCTCTGCCGGATAGCTTCGTGCCCCAGCACGGTGAAGGCTTCGCCATCAAGCCAAGCGAAGGCAAGATCTACGCGCCATTCACCGGGACCGTCCGCTTCACCTTTACGACCAAGCATGTCTTGGGCATGGTATCAGACAATGGCTTGGAAGCCTTAATCCACATTGGACTTGGCACCGTCAACCTGCGCGGTGAAGGCTTCAACAGCTACTATGCCGATGGGCAGCAGGTCGAAAAAGGCCAGCTGCTGATGGATTTTGACCGGGAATTGATCCAAGAGCGCGGATACGATGACACGGTCATCGTCCTCTTCACCCAGCCCCAGCGCCTGCTGCACTTTGAAGACGTCACTGAGCACGCGGTCAAGTCAGGCGAAGAAATTATGCAGGTAGACGTCAAATAGCCCAATGTTATAACTACTCTAATAACCGCATCCCCTCTTAAAGGTTGCGGTTATTATGGTATAAGCTGATGGCTGGTGTGAAGACAACAGAAAGGGATCACACAGATGAATACAATGACATTGCGGCTAAAAGAATTACGCAAGCAGCTGGCTTAGACCAAGACCGCCAAGCGTTAACTTGGCTCAAAGCAAGATCACTTTCATGTATGAGGGCGAAAAGGTACCTGAATCTGAGATGAAGATTGTGTGCCGCCTTTTGAATTCAAATAACGACCGATTTAAATGCTATTTTCCCAGAATTTTACAACTCAACGAAATACTCTAAAAGGTTGATATATCAAATGATAGAGCACTTTGAGTAGTAATTTATGGAAAATTAGCAATATAAGACGAAGTAAAAATGAAAAGGACGTACCAATGGTACGTCCTTTGATTATGCGACAACGTCAGCATTGTCGTTAATATGCTGAATCGTCATTCGGATCCCTGTCCAAAGATCTGGTCGGTCTCCAAAGAGTTCGATAATATTGCCTCGATCAATGAATGGTGAATCCTGCATAACTGTCAGGTCCTTCATTAAGCCGTTTTTAGCAATATATTCAACGATTTGGTTCAAGAAGTAGATTTGCTGGCTATTCAGGCTAGTGTCGCTCAGATAGGCTGAAAAAGCCTCCTTGGCCGCATTCATGTCTAAGCCAACAATTGACCGGATAAATTCGCCAAAGGAAAGGCCAGTAGACATAGTAAAGGGATTGAAAGGCTGGACGGCACGGAAATGGTTTGAGCTGCACCCGGAAACCAAGCAGAT
>NZ_JBJFHB010000034.1:0-40003 GCF_051893255.1 Lactobacillus sp.
TGACTTTTTTAATAAATTTGAAAGAAGTTGGATTTGTTAAAAAGAGCGAAAAACACGCAAAAAAAAGACCCTCAAGCCAAGCTTGAGAGCCTTAAACAATCTGTTGAATATCTTCAACCTGTTTAAAAATTTCTTCCAAAACCGGAACGACAATACTATTTCCCGCTAATTTAATTAACTCTGCATTGTTTAGTAGATTTACACCCTGTCGAACTTCCTTGTTATTTTCCATTAGTGCATCAAAATCACTTTCCTGGAACCCCATCAATAAGAAGCATTCTCTAGGCGTTAAATTGCGATAGTGAGTATTATTTTCAGTAAGAATTTCTTTATCATAAACCACGATCCCCGAATTTGGATCACGATCTTGTTTGGTCGTAATTGTTCCTGCAACAATATCATTGTTTGGCTTAGAATCAGTAGCAAGCTTACGACTATTATTAAAAATTCTCTCTCTTGATGGCGTATAGTTTGGCGTACTCTCTATTGCCTCTTTACGATACACTTCGTTTGTATAGTCTAAGCGCAAATAATCTCCAACCGGTCTAATCTTATCGTTTGGAAGGCTGATATCCTCTAAATTATGAGATAGGAAATATAATTCTACATCTTCTTTTTGCTTAGGTGAATCGACACGAACGCTTAACATATACGTTCTTCTACGGGATTGTGGCACCCCAAAATCTCGTGCATCAAGGGTATATACCTGATTAATGTATCCCAGACCTTCTAAGACTGAACACCATTCATGGAAGTTGGTAATGTTTTTTCTGTTTAAAATAGCACTAACATTTTCCATTAATAGGAAACGCGGTAATTCTTTGCCAATTCCCACATATTCATGAAGTAGTCGCTCAATTTGCCAAAGCAAAGAACTCCGGTTATGTGCAGAACGGTCAATCCCACCAGTATTGTGATGCCAATGCCGAGCAACGGATAAGTCCTGACATGGGAAAGAGTACGTTAATACATCAGCATCAGGCAATGCACTAGCATGTATTGACGTAATATCAACCAAATTATTTGTTCGATGAATGGCAGCTAGCAAGGTCTTTAACTGTAAGGTTGTCATTCCTTTAAGCGCAGTGTCGGACATTGGCTTCTTCCCGTTACTAGAGAGGTTGTATTGAGATAGTATCTCAAGCAAAGATTCCTTAGTATGATGACGATAATTTTCTAAATTCTGCTTACCATTATGGATAATGTCGTAGGCATATATAGCACCAATTTCCCAATCAGAGGTAGCAACCACTTCGAAATCGGCACCAATATTATCCAGTGCTTGCGCTTGGGCGCCAATACCACTGAACGTTTCTATTAACCTGATAATAGTTACCCCTCCTCTACTAAAAATTTCACTTCAAATTTTTTTGAAGTGATGGGAATCAATAAAAGATTATGACAACGTCTCTTATCTAAATCTTGTAATGAGATAGGAAAATTGTGAATCTTTAGATAATCACAAACAATATCTCTCCAGTTACCATTTATTAAATATATATTACGGTTAAGTAAACCACTACGCTTAGCTTGATAAGTCTTTCTCCCGATCTTTAGGTCAAAACTACTGTCTTCTGGTAATCTTGGGGAAATAGTGTCAACAATGCTTACATATGGCTCTGTAGCATTTATTCCATTCTTCTCAGGTTCAATTTTGTCAAAAATCAAAGAAACCTTTACTTGTCCAATCTCGAATCTTGTATTCTCATTTACCTTCATAAAAATACTATTGGTATAATTAGGCAATTCATCATCAACTTCATACGGCGTATGAGTTTCTTCTTTGATCAAATTAGGATCATCGTCATTAGGTTTATTATCAACCAAGGGTATTTTTTGCAACACTCTTGGATCAATACATGGAAGACATTGAGCTAATTCTAGGTTAAATAAGAAGCTAACATCTTCATCAATCGTTGTTACTACTTCTTCTTGTTCATCTAATCCTCGAAAACTAAAGTTAGCTGAACCTAAAAAGCTTGTATGACTTCCTTCATCGTTGTAAAAGTCGATGACCTTTTGGTGGTTTTTGGGAGTTGCTACATGATAATAGACTCTAACCCCTTCATCATATAGATCACAATATCCCTGATGGTCTATTTTTGTTACTCCATCTTTAGCCATGCCGATATAGATATCGATCTCTAAATCAGGAAATTCTTTATGAAGATATGACAAAAAAGCAGCTGATGAATAGCCAGTAATTACTCTCAATCTGCTATATCGAGTAGCAAACTGCTTTACGATTTTATCATATAACTCTGAGTAAAGCAGCATTTTAGTCTCCGTTAATCACTGAGTCATACAAAGACTTGACATAGGCTTGAACCCCACCGTCAATCAATTCTGGTGATGTTGTGGTAAGCCGAGCGGTATTCAATTTTAGTACCTCTCTAAAGATGGTAGTAGCATCGCTACCGCCATCTTTTCGATATTTTGCAATTTGGATCAGTATTTCGTGATCAACATTTCGATAATAGCCAAGTCCAGGTCTTTCAACTAATTGCAAAATCGTGTCAGTAGTATCATTCTTTAATAATTCCCACGTTGACTCTTCCTCACCAGTCCATGCCAAATACACGTACCACCAAATAGTTTTTAGCCAAATACGTCTACTCATGCGGTAATAGTGATCTTCACTAAGGTTGAAACGTGAATGCACAATATCAGGGGCAACTCTAACAGATAAAAAGCGCCAAATGTTATCATCGCTTGCTTGCCGAAGACCAAAACCTGATTGCTTATTTAAGATCTGAAAAAGCTTTAATCCAAATAAGACATCGAAGCTATATTCTAGTTTTTGAGAACGATCAAAGCCATATTCTTCAAATACTGAATCTCTTGCACCAATTAATTCGTCTCTTAAAGCCATCCAATCATCATTTAAATCAATCGGGGTGACTTCTTCAATCTTAACCTTGATTTTCTGAAAGTCGGCATCAGCAGCACCGAGTGAGTAATTAATATTCCAATCAATCATTATCTTCCTCATCCCCTGATTCAATTAACTGACGGTGCATATCACTATTTTGAAGACTGTTAAAAATCGTCATCATATTATCGGTTTGAATATTGTAAACCCTGATCCACTCTTCAACAATCGCAAGCACAGAACCCTCTGTAGCATCTTCAAATTTCAAATCTTGTTTTTCCATGTCATCTAATGTTTGCGAAATAATCAATGAAATAGACTCTAGTAAAATCTGGCTCATTAATTCAGCAGAAGCGTGTGTTTTACCATTCATCGCCTGCTCTAAAAGAGGGTTTGCCTTGTTAACCTCAATCTGAACAGAACTTGTATCAAAGGCTTCAACAGAAGGGTCAACCCATAATTTTTTAACAGACCACAACGGGCCACCTGGGATCTCATTTTCAGTAATCGGAAAGACGGAGCCTTCGCCATCAATCAGTAATTCAGCTTTGTAGATATCCTTTTGACACAGGTTAGTGCCAGCTAACGAAGCCTGGAAATCATTTTTCTTTGAGACTTCCTTGAGATAAATAAAGAAGTCAAGATATACCTGTCCTCTCAAAGTATCAGCATCAAAAGTGTGTTTAAAAGAGATAATTTGCTCATCATCACTATCGACAATATCACCATCACAAAAAAGCGTTTCTTGAAAGAATGATGTTTTTGAGTAGATATGAGCAGCCAGCCCCAATTTATTTGTCGAATCAGTAACTTTTTCAGTACCAAACAAAGCTGATGGATTATTGATAATAAACTTTTGGTTGTAAATTAAATTATTATCTTGAGGAGCCCAATTATCATCTCGAACTTCAATGACCTCATCATTATTTTGGAGATCATTCATTTCTACCATTTCACCTTCAGTAGAAACATAAAACAGCTCTGGTAACTCATATCTAATACCGGCTTCTTCAATCAATGAGGTGCCTATCTGGCGATACAAACTAATTTCATTACTTGCCATTTTTGCCCCCCTACTTTACTTGTTGGATATTAACATCCACACGATATTCTTTACTTGTTAGCTTTACTGTTATTTCCCCAGTAAAGTTTGTTGGCTCCTTGTTTTCAAGAACCAACTGATCTTCATCTGACTCCCAATTATCGACTGATTTTACGTTTGCCCTCGAAATAGAAGCAGGAAATTCTAGTTTGTCAAAATTTTTCTCCCATTTTGCCTTAGTTAAACGACCATCTTGGGATTGAATACCAAGTGAAATTACTGCCTTAGAGCGAATATAGCCTGAGAAAACAACTTTAATTTTATTTGGTGCACATGGATAAGACTCATCGATATTAAGATGCACAGTCTTTTCTTTCTTAGCACCTGGTGTTTTAGGCGGACGCTGACTTGGTCCCTTACCGTGCGCTTTAGGAACTAAGTTGCTAAAGCGTCTAGCCAAACGATCTGAAATATGAACTCGATGGTTGGCGTCCTCACCCTTTAATGCTTCCCTAATGGCGGCTGCAGTATTCCTCGTAATACGACTAACGACAGTTGCCCCACTATTATCAAACCAATCCGCATGATCTGCTTTTTCAGATTTACGTAAGTACTCTTCTAAGTCTCTAAAGCCAGATTCTTGCAGAGTTTTGTTCATCTTTTCAGTTGAATTGGGCACGAAAAATGCTACAAAGTTACTTTCAGTTTTTACGCTGAATGTCCAATGACCATCGATATCATACTTAACAATCATGCCGGGTTTTCTAGTAAAAGCTAGAATCCGCCGAGGCAAATTATCCTCGTCTCCCTCAGACGTTACATATGAGTATGGAGATAGATGCAGGGGGTACTTATCTTGATCAGCCTGTAACTGAATAAATGCTACTCGCCCTGCTAACCCATTATTTTCTGCAAAAGCTCTCTTTGCCAAACGAACTTCTTGAATATTAATTTCAAAATTTTCACTCTCACCAGTTGCGGCAGCATTGTATAAATCTTGGATTAATTCAAACATTGGATCAAGCGGATAGATCGGCTCATCATTTACAAAGCAGTAAAGTACAGAATTCCCCGTAGTATCGTGATAAGTTGGATTTGCCAATCTTGGAGCATACCATCTTTGAATAGCCATTCTGATTGCATCCCCAAAATTCTGATTCCAGGGTACACCGATAGTTTCCTCACTTCTGCCCGTCAAATCATCTTGCAAATACGGAATTACGATCATTGTCCCAGTATCATTTGCTCGATATGGTTCTAAGCCAAAAATGGATAAGAATTTTTCAATTTCATCATGATCGGTAATTGGTAGCAAGGTTTCTTGATCTTCAGTTCCATAAGTACCCCACCAAGCAATACCACGCTGATCTTGATCTAACAAGCAGTTTTGTTTCTTAGGATTTTCGATTAGAGAAGCAACCAGTCTTTCTTCAAAATTGTTTCCCTCAAGCCGAATTCTAGTGTAATAAATTACGATACCACAACCGATTCTAAAGTAGCTGGTTTTACCCATCCCCCAGCTACCACCGGCACCATCTTGATCCTGATTCTTACCAATACTAAAAACTAGTTTTTGAAAGTTACTTCGGTCAAGTGCTGCCTTGTCATCAGTTAAGTATTCACCTGTTAAGCCAGTTGTGCCTCGATCACTAATTGCCAAGAAGCGTTGTTTTCCAGGGTAATAATTTGCTAATTTGGTAGAGACTTGTTCAAAGTTTGAGCTAAGTTCTTCACTCTCAAAATCTCCTAAAGAATACCGCACTTGGGTATCGCTAGATTCTGGCAAGGTTGCATCTAGTGAATTTTGCAAACTTTCTCTTACAATAATATCCGCATAAGAGAAGTCTGTATTTTGCAAAGATCTTAAAATTGAATCACCAGATTGCGCCATGCTCTGGGAATCGTTACTTGCAATCTTTATCTTCATTTTCTTTTCCTTAATTTTCCTCGACTGCGTCATCAGATAGATCTGAATCTTCTTCGATGAAGCGCTTAAGATCAATCTGAATTTTATTTATATGATTCTGCTTACTATTTTCTGCAACACCAGGGATTAAGATACTTAGCCCGATTACATCTGCCTTTGCATTTAGCACTAAGCGGTTGGTGTTCCGTTGTGGTTTTGAATCCTTGTCGATACAATAGATCAACAATTGTGGTGTTAAACCCAAGCCATGATTTTCCCGAGTTTGCCGCATTTTTTCAGGTCTTGCAGCAGACGTTTTTTCCTCTTTAGTTAAACTACCATCTGTGATGTCAGCTAATAGGTCGCTTGGGCCTCTTAAAACGCCGATATCCAAAATATTACCGGTATCAGGCTTTTTACTACGGCAAACCTTGTTAACTTGATAGTCGCCAAAACTCCATGGTTCTACAGATGTTCTAGAAGGGCCGGCCAAAACTACATTCCACTTATCCCATGGCATTGTTTCGCCTTGGTCACCTAAATTGCTATCTAACCACTTAACAACGTTTGGAATATTAGTAATAGTCCGATCTCTATCTAGCGTTCGGTACTCGTTTAAATATTCCATAATCTTTTCAGACTGAATATTCTTCCAAACAATGTTGCCGTTGGATTGAACGCTATTTTTCGGAAGATTCATTAAGAATTTTTCGGTTGCGTCGATGTTCCCTTGCAAAAACTCCAGATCATTTTCGAAAGCGGTTGTTTGTGGACTAACCCCCAAGAAGTTGAAACTAGTGGGAACAGCCCCTTGCATCTTATTATTAGAAGTTACGCGAACCAGTTGATATTCTGGGCATTCTTTAATGACTGGGGCAAACTCTTTCGGAGTTAAACCGCGAATAGCATAAGTGGCCAAAGTTTCCCGCATCTCAAAGTTCATTTGACTCAGGAAGCTATAACGCTTTATGGCCTTACCATCCATCCAAACTCTAGGAAATAATTCATAGCCAATTCTAAACCCATACCATCTCGCCATTTGCATTAAGGTATCAGCTTGACTAGTTGTTCTTAAGAAATAAGTAGAAACCAAGCCTTGTATGGTTAACCCACGGGACAGAGTATTACCACCAATTACAATGAAGGCTGGTGCCTTTTTATCACTTGCTACTTCATCTGGATAAATTAATCTGGTAACTGAATCATCACTTGATCCCTTTGTATCACTATTATCAACACACAGGTGGATTCCGTTACCATATGTTAGTGCCCCCTTTTCATCAGTCTGAATATTGGTAATAAACTCATGATCAGAAAGATTTAAAAGGTACTCCAACTCGTTTTTAACAGCATCCCAAGACGGATAATCGTGAATTTGGTCTTTATTTGTATATTCTGTCATCACCGCTAAGAAACGATCCAGAGACAGATCATCTTGAATGCTTTCATAGAAGCTCCTAAGCTTATCTTTATAGCTAGGATAGCTTCGTTTCAGATCCAACAGATATTCACTAACTAATTTTGCCATTTCTTTATGATCAGCAATCTTGAAGCTTGTGTGGATCATCATCGAAATCGGCTTACGATAGTTATAACTTCGCATTGCAGAAACAGATAGTAAAAACCAATTAATCGCATCCTTTAAACTATTTGGTATAGAGATTGATTTTTGGTTTAATGGTGATTTTAAAACTAAAGCATCGTGATCAGATACCTGTTTTACAATACGAAGCCCCGGACTTAATTCCGGATCAGAAGTCCCAAAAATTTGCGAGGCACCAATATAATTTTCAGCAGGCTCAAGAAGTTCAATAAAATCTTTTGGATAAAGGCTCTTCTCACCTGCTTCATTAAGCACATTTGCAAATGGTGTTGCAGTATAAGCCACATAATTCATAGCACCGAATCTTCGATCGTTAACTATATCCAGGATACTTTGATTTATGGCCGTTCTCTCATCTTTGTCAATATTCTTGGTATTAATACTTGCTTGATCCGCTTCATCATCGATGATTAATACTTTCATCTGCTCTTGTTGAGCTCGATTTGATGTTAACCAATTCTTTAGTGCCTTTAATCGCTTTGAATTTTTTAAACAAACCGTGATATAGCGATTGTGTGAGTTTTTACGAAAATCAAAATTTTCAAGTTGGAATTCACGTTGTCGTAATGACGGGTTGTCAATAATCTTCCAGTGCAAATTCGTACTGCCATCGGTGGTCAAATCGCTTCTAATCCGTTGACTTGTTTGCTTTCGCAATGACTCGATCATCCCAGACAAAATAATGAAGTAATTAAAGCCAGAATCAGCTGCATTAGCAATTAGACCAGTCATATTTGCAGTCTTTCCCGACTGAATGTCACCAACAACCAAGCCTTTACATGCAAACGGTTCTGAATTATCGGTTTGTAGCTGCTTCAAAATATCGGAAACGCTATTAGTCAAATTTTGGATAGATTTATCAGACCAACCTTTAGCCTTTAAAGAATCTCGATATAATGGCCAAGCCGAGTATCTATAGTCAGATAACTTTAAATCGTTATCATAGTTACTAGACAAGCTAATCGTATTAGACTTATTCACAAAGTCTTCGTGTTCCAGTTCAGAGATTAAACCATCCCATTCCGATTCTGACAGGCTACAATTTGTAACAATTTCGATCGTACTTTTAAGAACGGAATACTGCTTTTTTAATTCATCCCACCCATAGTTGTGACTATCTTTAATTTTTCTAACGGTACTTTTTAAATCATTACTAAACATATCAACTTAGCTCTTCCACATAAACATTAACTTAATATTTTGCTATAAGTGTAAAGTCATTCTTTATTTGCTTTAAGATTATTAGAGCGCACAAAAAGCCTTATATTAAGTTTAACATATTTCTTGTCTTTTAATACTGCCACGATCCGTAAAAGTAACACAAAAGAGATTTCCCATTAATTGGGAAATCTCTTTAATGTGAGTGTAGTAATATTGGTGAATAATCAGTCTGCAGAGAACCATTTAGTATTTTTCGATTTGTAATAAAAAAGACCCTCAAGCCAAGCTTGAGAGCCTTACAAATTGGCGATGACCCGGGCGAGATTCGAACTCGCGACAACCTGGTTTAGGAAACCAGTGCTCTATCCAACTGAGCTACCGAGTCATGGAACACAATTCATTTTACAAAAAATTAGCCTAAATTGCTAGTCTTTTAGCCTTGAAATACCTTATTTAATTAATACTGAGGCATGTAGAAGCTGCTTCTTGGACGCTTTTCGCCCATCCGGTCGCTAGCCTTGACGAAGGGCAGCCAGATCAAGACGGCAATGATCAAGTTAACGATGGACAAAAGGAGCGCCCGCCAGTCGTAGTTGCAGGCTAGATATGGCCCAACAATCGGCGGCATGATGCCTGGCACTGAGGCCTGAACCCGGTTGACCCAGCCCAATTTGGTTACCAGGTAAGACAAGGATACATTAGCTAAAGGTGCCGTCACGAAAGGAATGAAGTAGACCGGGTTCAAGATGATGGGCAGACCATAGAGAACCGGTTCATTGATGTTGAAAACAGCTGGCGCCAGGGCCAATTTAGCTAAAGTCCGCCGGTCGCTTCTTTGGGACTTCAGCAGCGTCGCAATGACCAGCGGCAAGCAGGAACCCGTCACCCCGTAGATGATAAAGGAGCTGCTGGTCCATAGATACGGAATCGTTTTTCCATCAGCTGCCGCCAGCAAGTTGGCATTTTGCGCCGTTGCCCAGATGGACCCAATCACCGGCGCCAGGGCACTGGTCCCGTTGATGCCGAAGAACCAGAATATCTGGGTCAAAGCCGTCACCAATAAGACCATGATAAAGCCCTGCCCTAGGTTGACCAGGGGCTTTTGGATGATCTCTAAGAGCCAGTCGCCAAAGTACAGACCCGTTGCTGTTTGAAAGAGGTAGTTGAGCCCGCCGATAACAAAGAGCGATAGCATGACCGGGATCGCCGTTTCAAAGGCCACCACCTGCTCAGGCGGCATGCTGGCAGAAATATGCAGGCTGATCCGGGCCTTGATGAGGAGAACGTAAATAGCCACGCCTAGCCCCCCAAAGAGCAAGGCCGTGAACATCCCCGTCGTTGACAATTGCCTGATGTTAAAAGCCTGGTCCAACTTGATCTTCTGGTGGTCCTTAAAGAGGTAGGCATAGTTGGCAATGCTCATCAAAAAGGCACAGACCGAGGTCATCGCCCCGCCAAGAGGGTCAACTTCGCAGTTCTTAGCCAGCTGGTAGCCCCAGCTAAGGGCAAAGAAGAGCGCAAACATAGCCACGCTCCCCCGCCAGACGAAGTTGCAGATGTCGACGGCTGGCGACAGGAGCTGGTAAAAGAGTTTCCAGCCAAGATCGCGCTTAGCTGCAATGATCAAGGACTTGACCAAAACCGCCACTGACCCGGTCAAAGAGATGGGCAAGGTGGAGATAAAGGCATCCCTGAGAGCCACCAGCCAGCCGGTTGAAGCCAGGTTTTGTGCCAGGGGCAAGAGGTGTTTTTCTAAAAAGTCAATCAGCTTATTCACTGGCCTTTTCCTTCTTTAAGTAGTGAGGGTGGTAGCCCTTGTTCTTGTTCTTGCGTTTTTTATGCTTGGCCTTCTTGCCCTTTTGTTCTTGCTTTTTACCCTTTTTAGCAGAGGATCTACCATTATCTGCTCGATCGACTGCAGAATTAAGATCATTATTGTCTTTTTCTGCCTTCTCCTTCTTCTCCGGCTTATCGGTGCTCAGCTTGTAGCCGGCAAAGTAGACCCGGGACACTTCTATCTGCTCGCCTAACTGCTTTTTGAGATTCCGCAAGTCGTGGTCATTGCCCAAGGTCACCACATAGCCCTTCTTAGACATCCGCCCGGTCCGGCCAGCCCGGTGGAGATAGGTATTTTCATCACTTGGCAATTCATAGTTGACCACGTAGGTCAGTTTAGGAATGTCCAGCCCCCGGGCTGCCAGGTCAGTTGCTAAAAGCAGCTTCACCTTCCCTTTAACCAGGTCCTGGATGGCCTTTTGCCGCTTGTCCTTAGAGAAATTAGTGGCCAAAAGCGCAAACTGGGTCTTGCTGTGGCCAAAAATCCGGGCAAAGTGCAGCATAGCTTCGTTAGAGTCAAAGAAGAGGATCCCTCTAAAGCCGTCCACCTTAACCAGTCTTTGCAGGTATTCTAGCTTGTGGTCATTGTCCACCTGCAAGAAATAGTGGGCAGTTTGACTCCCTTGGTCAGGCCGCACGTCAACTAACAAGAAATTCCGGCCAAACAGACTCTCGGCGTCTTTCGTGATCTTGGATTCAGTAGCCCCAAAGAGCAAGATTTGGCTAGTTGAAGGCAGATTTTGTCCTAATGAGCTGAGCAGTTCCAGCTTGGCAAATTCCAGGATGTCGTCAGCTTCATCGATGACCAGGGTCTGGATTTGTCCCAGCTTAATTCTTCCTGATGAGAAAAAGTCAAAAAAGCGGCCTGGCGTGGCCACAATAATTTCGGCATGCCCCTTCTTCAGCTTTTCTTCTTGTCTTTGCCGGTTGCCGGCACCAACTAAGGCCAGGGCCTTTAAGTCTAGAGCCTTGGCAAAGGGCTGAACCACGTTACGGATTTGAACGGCCAATTCCGTCGTTGGCGCTAAGATCACCAAACCGTTCTTTTGCCCTGCTTCTAGCCGCTCAATGCTGGGCAAGGCGTAAGCCAGGGTCTTGCCCGTCCCCGTCTTGGCTAAGCCAACGAGGCTAGCGCCGTTAATGATGGCGTCATAGGTCCGCTCTTGAATGAGCGTTGGCTTGTCTTTCTTTTCCTTTTGCAAAATTGCTTGAATCTGCGCGTGTTTTTCTTCTAAGTTCATTGCGTTAATTGTCCATATTTCTGTTTATATTGCTGATTGGTGCCTAGATAGGCGTACATGGTGTAGTGGCTAAAGCCGGTTCCCGCTACGTGTCCCTTAGTCGTATACTGCCAAAAGCAGTACTTTAAGCGGCTTGGCGTCTTTTGGCTGGTGGCTAAAAATTTAATGCCATTTGGCATAAGGTCGACATACGACCTGCTGGCATTGACCATCACTTCTTGCTTCGGCATTTTGGCCTGAAGCAGCTTGGCCATTTCGCTAAGGCGAGTTAGACCAGCTGCGTCCAAGTCGCTTTGCCCGGTATCGAGCAAAATGGGCAACTTGCCAAAAGACTTGACCTGCTTTTCGACTTTAGCCACCTGCTGGCTGGCGCTTTTTTGAGAATCGACATTTACCATTATCCCATAAGCCAGCTTGGTTTGCTTGACTAGCTTGACCTCCGAATCAGTATCGCTGCTTGCCGCTAAGTAGACAAAGGAGATGCCTCCTTTTTGCAGCTGCTTGAGCCTTTGGGCACTGCTTTCCTCTAGCAAGACGCCGATTGAGCTCTGACTTGACCCGCTAGGCAAGGTCGTTTGGTCTGTATAATGATAAATACCGTAAAAAAGCAGGCCCACCGTCACCAGCAATAAAGTCAAAATTGCTGGCAGGGTTGCCTTATGATGAAAATGCCTTGCCTGGTCCATGCCGCGCCTCCCAGTAACATTTTAACCAAGAAAGCGAACGATACCAAGAGGAAAGATTCTTTAGGCAAAAAAGATTTTCTAGTATAATAGTAGTGTTTATGGAAAAATAACTTTTTGAGGTATTGTGAGTGAAAAAACAGATTTCTTTTGGCCAAGCCCTGGCGACCGTGATTGGATCAGTCATCGGTGCTGGCGTCTTCTTTAAAATCGGCACCATTACCAGCCAGGTTGGCTCGCCTTCTGCCACTATCTTGGTCTGGATCATCGCCGGCATTATTTCCATTTGTTCAGGCTTGACCATCTCTGAACTAGCGTCTTCTCTAACCGTTAACGGCGCGATCGAATACCTGGACTACAGCTACGGCCACGTCTGGGGCTTCCTCTTTGGCTGGGCCCAGATGATCGTTTACTTCCCAGCGCAGATTGCGGCCTTGACCTCGATTTTTGGCCAGCAGTTCATCGCCCTCTTTAACCTAGAAGGCGTGTCAGCTAAAACCATTGCCATCCTCTTGGGCCTCTTCTTGCTGGGGATCAACCTGCTGGGAACCAAGGTCGCGGCTCGGATGCAATCCGTCGTGACCGTCTTAAAACTGATTCCCCTGGCCTTGATTGTGGGGGCAGTCTTTTTCACCAAGCATAATCCAGTGCCTCTGTGGCCGATTACGGTTAATGCGGCTAACCCGGTAACCGGGATGAGCCAGGGCCTCTTGTCTGCCCTCTTTGCCTTTGAAGGCTGGATCACGGTGACCAACTTGGCAAAGGAAATGAAAAATCCGACACGCGACCTGACCCGGGCCATCATCTTGGGCCTCAGCCTGGTGACCGCCGTCTACGTCTTAGTCAACTATGCCTTTATGGCGGTCTTGCCCTTCAAGTCAATCATGGGCAATGCCAATGCTGCCTACTACGCTTCGATGGGGATTTTTGGCCAGCTGGGCGGGAAGTTAGTCACCGCTGGGATCCTCATCTCCGTTTACGGGGCCGCCAACGGCTTTATGCTGACCGGGATCAGGACGCCTTACATCCTGGCCCAGGATAACCGCCTGCCTTTTTCAGACAAGCTGGGCAAGGCTTCGATCAGAACCGGGGTGCCGGTCTTTGCCGCCTTCTTAGTTAACGCGGTCGCCATCATCATGATCCTGCTCGGCAACTTCACCGTCTTGACCGACATGCTGGTCTTCGTCATGTGGACCTTCACCACCCTCTTGGCCATCGCCGTGATCGTTTTGAGAAAAAGAGAACCAGAATTATCCCGGCCCTTCAAGGTGCCGCTTTACCCGGTAATTCCTCTCATTGCCATCTTGGGCGGGGCCTTTATCGTGGTCATGACTTTCTTTACCCAGTTTAACCTTTCCGTGATTGGCCTAGGCATTACCCTGCTTGGTTTGCCGATCTACTACTGGAAGAAAATGCACTAATACGCTAATAAGAATCAAAGAAACATAAAAAGAAAACAAAAGGAGTTGAACTTAGTTCAACTCCTTTTTTGATCTAAAAATTTTTAGGCTTTAGTCGTGTTCGTGCTTGCTGGAGAATTCTTCCACAACTTCTGGCTTGATGACGCCGATGTATGGCAGGTTCCGGTACAAACCAGCAAAGTCCATGCCGTAGCCGATAACGAATTCGTTGCCAACATGCGTGCCGTAGTATTCAACTTCCACTTCAGTGGTCCGGCGAGCAGTCTTGTTCAACAGCACGCAGCACTTAACTGACTTAGCGCCGCGGCGAGCCAATTCGTCCTTCATGAACTTCAAAGTCAGACCAGTGTCAACGATGTCTTCCACGATCAAAACGTCGCGGCCAGTTACGTCAGCTTCCAAGTCGTGGGTAACGGTGATCTTGCCGCTTGATTCAGTCCCGTTGCCGTAGCTAGAAACATCGATGAAGTCGATGTCGCATTCAACGTCCATTTGCCGCAAGAGGTCAGTCAAGAAGAAGATGGCACCCTTCAAAGCACCAACAACCAAGACGCGCTTGCCAGCGTAGTCCTTGGTCAATTGTTCGCCAAGGCGCTTGTTCATCTTAGCGATGTCGTCTTCGCTGTACAACTTGTGATCAACTGCATCATGAATACTTTTCATTAGTGTCCCTCGATTTTGTCTCTGTAATTTTGATATATTCAGATTATAACATTAATTCAATCAAAAAGGAGGGCTTTTTACTTAAAGTCCTCCTTTTTTCAGAATTTTATTCTTCTTTTTCAGTTTGATTGTCTGTATTTAGCTTTTCCACGATAAACCAGCGCATAAATCCTTGCTGCACATCGGCTAAAGTGAAGCGGAAGCCTTCAAATTCGACCTGTCCGTCCTTCTTTAAGTCAGGGAATCTTTCCATCATGTAGCCGCCGATGGTGATGATGTCGCTGTTTTGGAAGGACTTGAGGTTGCGGTGGAAGTAGCGCTCAAAGTCGTAGAGAGTCGTCTTCCCAGAAACCCGAATGTTCCCGTTAGCGTCCTTGATAATGTAGTCGTCAGACACATCGTCGATTTCATCTTTAACTGACCCAAAGAGCTCTTCATAGATGTCCTTGTCAGTCACGATCCCGCTGGTGCCGCCGTATTCGTCAACCACCAAAACGATTGGGGTGTGCTTGGAAATCATGAGGCGCAAGATGTCCTGGATGGCCATGGATTCTGGCACGGTAATAATGGTCCGGTTGACCCGGGTGACTGGGACGCTATCGTCGCTGCGGCTTTGCTGCACGATGTCGTAGGCATAAACGTAGCCGACCACGTCGTCTTTGTCGTTGTCACGCACTACTGGGAACCGGCTGTAGCCATCGTCTAAGTACTTGACCAGGGCATCCTTGACCGTTTCGGTAGCGTCTAGCACTGTCAGCCGGGTCCGGTCGGTCATGATGTCCTTAGCCGTCTTGTCGTTTAGCTGGAAGGCCCGCTCCATGTAAGTCAGGTCTTCCTTGTCTAGGGCCCCGCCGTGCACGGCATTTTTACTCAAGCGAATGATTTCTGATTGAGAATATACCTGGTTTTCTTCATCAGCTGGCTGGAAGCCCATCATCTTCAAGATCCCTTCGGAGCTGACATTTAACAGCCAAACGAAAGGATAAACCAGGGTGTGGAAGTAGTGAAGGGGCGTTACGATCCACATCAGCATCTTGACGGGCGCGTCAATGGCAATGTTTTTCGGCACCACTTCCGTTAAAACCACTTCCAAGTAGGTCAAGAAGATCACCCCGAGCAAGGCCCCGACGGAATTAACCACCTTTTCTGCCAAAGGAGTCAGCCTTAAAAGGTCTTCAAAAATCGTTGCCAAGGTGTCTGCACCAAACCAGCCCAAGACAACCCCAACTAAGGTAGTCCCCACCTGGGTGGTAGACAGATATTCATTCAGGTTGTGGCACATGTTCAAAGCGCGTTTCAGCTTTTTGACATTGCCTTCCCCATTGGCAATCTTATCCTCCAATTGGCTTGGCCGGACTTGCACCAGGGCAAACTCTGCCGCTACAAAGAAGGCGGCAAAGATAAAGATTACTAGTATTGCAAATAGATTGATCCAAATTTGTGTTGTCGTCACTTTGATTCACCTGTTATTGTTTTCAAAAAGACTATTTACCTTTATTTTAGCATTCTTTGCAGGATTTTTTCACAAGGGCGGCAATTTCTGCTAGTTCTCTTTATTTTCTTTTACATCGTCTTGATTTGCTTGACCCTTTCCCTTCTTACCGCGTCTATGCTTGGTCCACCAGATAAAGAGGGCGATCAGGGCCAGGAAGGCTAGGATGATCAAGGCTAGCTTGAGCCAAGCCTTCATTTGTCCATTTCGCTCTTCCTTCTTCGCCTCTTTTGGATGGTAAGGAATCCGGTGGCCTGTTACTAAGAGCCGGTGGGTGTTAATCATGTATGGCGTACAAGTGAGCAGCGTTACAAGGTCTCTCCCCTTTTCGATTTTGACGGCAGAGATGTTTTTCGGCGTAATTACCTGGATCTTGTCAACCTGGTAGGCCAGAGTCCGCGACAAGTTGGTAATGTAGAACTTGTCGCCAACTTTCATTTTATTTAAGTCGGTAAAAAGCCGTGCATCGGGCAATCCCCGGTGGGCCGTGATGACTGCCCGGGTGCTCTTGCCCCCAACGGGAAGCGAGGACCCTTCTAAGTGACCAGCGCCTTTTTGCAAGACAGATTCACTAGTCCCGGCGTAGATGGCTAGGTTGACGTTGATCTTAGGGATCTTGATGGTCCCGATCATTTCGTGCACTTCCAGCATCTTGGCATAAGCCAGACGACCCTCTTTTTGCTTGACCGTATAAGGGTCAGACAAGCTGGTCTTGGTCAAAAGACTGTCGTTATAGGCCCGGGCCAAGGAAAGTCTTTTTTGGACCTGGGCCGAAGGGATATTCTTGGCCGCCTTTTGGAAGGAAACGATCTTTTTACTGGACAAGTAGCGGTAATAGCCCTGGGCGCCTAGGGGGTAAGCCAGCATGGCGATTCCGATCACGAAGCAGACGATAGCAATCCAGTTGGTCTTTTTACTTGGCTTATTTGTCTTCTTGCTCATGACCATCACCTAGTGCTTCTTGTTCTTTACCCTTAGCTAGTTCTTGCTCTTTTTGGGCTTTTTCCTTCTTTTTCTTCTTTCTCCACCAAATGAAGAGAATGAGCAACAGAATTAATAAGACAATCGCCCCGATAATCAGGTAGAGCTGCTTGCGGCTATTGTCTTGTGCCTGCTTTTCATCCTTAGCATGGTACGGAATTCGGTAACCCGTCACCAAAAGCCGGTGGGTGTTGATCATGTAAGGCGTACAAGTGAGCAGCGTTGCTAAGTCCTTGTCCTTTTCAATCTTCAGCTTTTCAATCTGGCTGGGCTTGATGACTTCAATCTTATAGACCTTGTAGGCCAAGACTTGCCCCAGATTGTGGATGTAAAAAACATCGCCCTTTTTCATTCTTGGCAGGTCAGTAAACAGGCGAGAGTTTGGCAGGCCCCGGTGACCGGTCAAAACCGTCCGGGTGCTCTTGCCCCCAACCGGCAAGGAGCTGCCTTGCAAGTGGCCAATCCCCTTTTGGAGAACGTCTTCACTGGTCCCGGCATAAACCGGCAGTTCTTGGTGGAGCTTAGGAATGTCTAAATAAGCAATGTTTTCCTTCACTTCCAGCATCTTGGCATAAGCAGCGCGGCCAGCAGCCTCTTCTTTACTGCTAAAAGGGTCGACAATTGCCGCCTTTTGACTTGGCGATAGCAGCGACTCGTTGTAGGCCCGGGCCAGCTTCAATCTTTTCTTCACTTCTGCGCTTGGCAGCTTGCTGGCTGCCTTTTGGAAAGACTGAATTTTTTGGTGGGACAGGTAAAAGTTGTAGACCTGACCGGACAAAGGATAGCCAATCAGGGCTAAACCAGCGACTAAAAGCAAAATAAAGGGCCAAACTGACCCTTTTTGCTTCTTATTATTTTTCTTTTCTTTCATTATTTTCCTGCTTTCAGGGGAGCTAGTTATTCATCTCATTATTAACTATTTTACCCTAGAAAAGTCTTTTACTCTTTCTTTTTTCTTCTTTTGCGATCGAAGACGATCAGGTAAACTGCCATCGCGATCAGTACTAAACCGACCAGGGCCATCTTGGTCTTGGCTTCACCGGTTTGCGGCAGGTACTTCTTGATCTGCTTTGCCAGGCTTGGCACTGATGGCTTTTGAGGGTTGGAAGGTACGGGCGTAGATGGCTTAGTCGGAGTCGACGGCGTAGAAGGCGTCTTTGGCTTAGTTGGCGTAGACGGCTTCGATGGAGTCGATGGCGTCGACGGCGTTACCGGCTTAGACGGAACTGGACTCTTGTAGTTCTTCACCGTCAAAGTAGTGGTTTGCCCAGTCTTGACCGTAAAGCTTTGCTTGTCAGTGGTCTTCTTGTAGCCAGACAAAGTACTTTGCTCTACAAAGTAATATTTCCCGGGCAATAATCCGGTAACCTTGATCTGACCATTCTTGTCAGTAGTCAAAGTTTGCCCATCCCGGGTGTCGGTTGACACCTTGCCGGAAGAATCTACTCTTAACGGCTCGGTGGTCCCGTCCCGGTAAAGGTAGAAGGTAACGCCGGCCAGTTTAGTGCCAGTCTTATCGCTAGTACTGTCATAGCCCAGCTTGGTCAGTTCAACTTCACCAGGCACTTCTTCATCTTTAGTGTAAATCGTAATCTTTTGGGCAGAATCCGTCAGGGTAAACAAGAGCGGCTGACTCTTGAGGCTTCTTTGGCTAAGCTCGCGGACATAGTAAGTCCCCGGCTTCAGGGTCAAGTTCAGCTCATTGGTCCCTGCTGGCAAATTCTTTTCAAAGGCAACTTCGTAGTCTTTATCTAATTCAGTCGTCGTCTTTTTATTCAAATCAGCCACAAGGTTTTCGGTATCAGAACCGACTTCGACCTTCCAGCCCTTATAAACCAGGTCCGCATGATCTTGGTGAGGGTTAACGATCGTTAATTCCTCAGCGCCCGCCTTTTGCGGTAAAAACGCCAGGAAAAAGACCCAGCTGATCAAGAATAGCAGCCTGCTTAGCTTCTTTGTCAAGATCATCCCCTCCTTATACTCTAAATGCTAATTGCCTTTCTGAAGCAGCGAAGATCAGGGCGGCTTCACTGCTTTAGAAAAGCGGAAAGCCGGAGCTTTCACGCTTTTAGTGATTTTAGTTGAGATTAATTACTTGGTATTTTGTATTTGATCTAGCTCATTAAGCTTGACGACGCTTCTTGATTTCGAAAGCACCGAAGCCTGCAAGGCTCAGACCTAAGATTGCGAAGATTGCTGAACCGATACCACCAGTCATTGGCAGGTTAGGAGTCTTGTTGTTCAAGATAGTAGTTCCTTCAACCTTAGTCAAGGTTACATCAGTTGGGTCTTCGTAGTATGACTTAGCGCTAACAGTTACTTCAGTAGTAGCGTTGTCTGGAAGGTTGTAGCCTTCTGGAGCCTTAGTTTCCTTTACAACGTACTTGCTTGAAGCCTTGCTGTTGTCTTGGCCCTTTTCGCCGTAGCTCAGACCTTGGATTTCGAATGAACCGTCGTCGCCTGAAACCATAACAACATCCTTGCCAGTTTCAACATCTTTGAACTTGCCAGTTGCAATTGCGTCTGCGTTAAGCTTGCGCATTTCGTCAGTCCACTTAACAGCAGTCTTGCCATCTGCTTCGTACAGTGCGAATTCAGCACCCTTCAGAGTCTTGCCACTAACAGCGTCCTTCTTTACGAAGCGTACACCACCAGTGTGGACTTCAGTCTTGTCGGATTCTGGGTTGCCGTTAAGCTTACCGTTGTTTTCGTAGTGCAGGTTGACCTTGTTGTCGATTTGCTTACCAGAAACAGCCTTTTCGTTGATCTTAGTAGTAAATTCAACTTCTACAAATGGCTTAGAGTCAGTGTTTTCCTTGATGTCTTGGATTTCTGAAGCACTTGGAGTTTGGCCGTTGGCCTTTTGGTAAGCAGCTGCTGCCTTCTTCTTACCGGCAGCAGTCAAAGCAACCTTAAGGGTACCATTGTTATCAGCTGGTGCAGTAACCGTGTAATCAGTAGTTGCTTCTAAAGTTTGAGTACCAACAGTTACCTTTACCTTACCAACGTAGTCCAAAGCCTTGTCTAAAGTATCTTCAAATTCGTAAGTCTTGTAGTCAGCAATATCGGCTGGGATCGTACCCTTCAGGTACCACTTAACTTCGTCACCAACCTTGGCGCCGGCGTCGTTGTTACCAAGTTCGTTAACGTCCTTACCAGGGGTTGGAGTAGTAACCTTGTTCTTTGGGTAAACGTTCATCGTCTTAGCGTAGCCCTTGCCGGATACGTAAGATGGAACTTCGAGCAAGAATGGAGCAGTATCAAATGAGCCCTCAGTCTTGGTTACTTCGACGTAGTAGTACTTGCCGTAGTTGTCTGATGATACAGTTTGTTCTGCCAAACCATTTTCATCAGTAGTTACCGTACCAGTAGTCTTGTACTTAGCTTCCAACTGTTCAAGACTCATGCCTGAAAGACTAGCAGCGGTTGCATCATCTTCAACCTTGAACCACTTGAAGACAACGCCTGACATTGGGGCAATGTCGTCGTTATCAGTTAAGCCAAGCAAGCCCTTAATGTCGCTAGCAGACTTTTCAGCAAAGTCTTGGTTTTGCTTAGTCTTGCCTGAAAGATCACTAGTAGTCTTGTACTTGTGAATAGCAACCTTTACTTCACTAGGCTTGTCACTAGTATAGTTGCTGTCAGTAGTATCTGCTTGAACAACGCCGGTGGCAACTGGCATCAATAAGCCGAAGGCTGCCATTAAAGTAGCGATTTTTCCTCTTTTCATAACGCTTCTCCCGATTCTTTTAAATAACACATCAAGAGCTCATGCCCTTGTCCTTCAAACAACAGCCAGATAATGATGGAATTTATCTGACATTTCCGCATTAGCTGGCTGAATAAATGAACAAGTTGGATCTACCCCGAGGGGCCTGAGCCAGTTAAGCTTCTGATTACGGCTTTGATATATCTCTATCTCCCCGTATCTATATTAGATTGTACGCTACGCTGTTAAGAAAATCAATATGATATCATAACTTTTCCTATATGGATTTTGTAATAAGCAAAAACGGTAAGAATGTTGTATTTTCACCGTTTTGCGCGTTTTTGTCTATAGATATTTACTTTTAACTATTAATTCTTAACTTAAAATTTTATTTCTTGCGGTCTTATGCAATCCTATACAGGTATAGAATTATGCCTTCCGTCTCTTGATTTGGTAGAAAGCGAAAGCAAACAGCGTCAGACCGGCAATTAAGAATAAGGCTGATCCGATTCCACCGGTCATTGGCAGGCTTGGAGTCTTATTGTTCAAGATCTCTACCGGCGGCGTGTAGTTATAGCACAAGCCGTCTGGATCAGTCATCTTGCTGAAGCTGGTGTAATAAGACGTACTGTTAACTGTCACAGTGGTCTTGGGGTCATCTGGCAGGCTGTAGCCTTCTGGGGCCTTAACTTCTTTCACGACATAGTTAGTCTTGGCCACATCGTTCTTTTGGCCGCTTTCGCCATACTTCAGGCCCAGGATTTCAAAGGCCCCCTCGTCGTTTGACACCATCTTAACGATTTTACCTACACCCTGGTCTAAGAACTTGGAGTTGGCATCAGTCTTATTGTTCAGCTCAATCATTTCCTGCGTCCAGGTTACTGGCGTCACGCCGTCAGCTTGGTAGAGCTCAAAGACGGCGCCTGCCAGCTTTTTACCGGTCAGGGCATCTTTTTTCACAAAGCGGAGACCACCAGTGTGGACTTCTGGGACGTCGGATTCTGGCTTGCCGGTTAGATTGCCGCCATTGTCAAAGGTCAAAGTGGTCTTGTTTGGGATTTCCTGACCCATGTAGGCATTGTGGTTGACCACCGTTTGGAATTCCACTTCGACAAAAGGATTGTCATCGCTGTTTTTAGCAATATCCTTGATCGCTTCGGCACTCGGGCTCTGGCCAGCTACTTGGTAGGCTTCAGACGCCTTCGCCATCCCGGCCTGGGTTAAGGCCACCTTCAAGGTCTTGTCGCTAGCAGTTGGCGCCGTCACCGTGTAGTCGGTCCCAGCCGTTAAGGTCTTTGAACCAATCCGCACCACCGGCGTGAAGTCACCATCATAGGTCAGGGCTGAGTCCAAGGTATCTGAGAACTCGTAAGTCTTGTAGCTAGCGATATCAGCTGGAATGGTCCCCTTGAGGAACCACTTAACCTTGCTGCCAACGTCAACTGAGCAGTCATTGTTGCCCAGGCGCTCGACGTCCTTACCCGGCGTTGGCGTGGTCACCTTGTTTTTCGGGTAGACATTCATCTCTTTAGCGTAGCCCTTGCCGGAAACGTAACTAGGCACGTCAATCAGAAATGGTGCCGTTTCAAAAGATGCTTCGGTCTTGGTCAGTTCGACAAAGTAGTACTTGCCATAGTTCGCCTCTTTGATGGTGACTGAAGCTAAATCATCGTCATCAGTGGTGACTTTGCCATTTTCTGAATACTTTTTCTCAAGTTCGGCAACTGACAGCTTGGTCAAGGAGTCTAGCTTGGCATCGCTGTCCACTTTGAAGTATTCAAACTGAACGCCGGACATAGGCCCTAAGTCATCGCTAGAGCCCAGCCCCAAGGCCGTCTTTAAATCATCAGTAGATAGGTCGCCGAAGTCACTGTTTTGGACAGTTTTGCCAGTTAAATCGCTGGTTGTTTTATACTTGTGCAGCTTGACGGTGACTTCGCTTGGCTTATCCTCTTGGTAATTAGACGCTGCCTGGACATGGCTGCCAGCAAAAAGCTGCATCCCTAGACCTAGGACAGCCAGCAATGTAGCAAATTTCCCTCTCTTCATGGTCTTTTACCACTTTCTTTTTACCCATTAGCTCTATTACTAAACAGATTAAATTCTTATATATCTTTCTCTATTAAAATTGTATAAATAAAGTGTTGTAAATTCAATATATTTTCATAAGTTTAGATATATGAATTTCCCAATAAAAAAAGCGGCTAAAACCGCGTTAGTTCGCAATTCTAGTCGCTTTTTGGCAATAATTTAGTAATTAGGATCAAAATGGCTGTCTTATTTGTCTTCTTTACCCTTGCGGCTGAAGTAGAAACCGGCGGCAATGCCGGCAAAACCGACAATTAAGAACAAGGCCATCCAGCTGGAACCAGTCTTTGGCAGGACAATGTCGCGGCGGTTGTAAACCGTGATTTGCTTCGAAAGCGGATTGTAGCTAGCCGTTACTGCATGCGGCGTGGAATCGATGCGGTAGCCGCTTAGTGCTTCCGTTTCAACAGCATAGTAGGTTTGGCTGTCATTCAACCCGTAGAACTGAACTACCCCATCTTTACTATTGGCTTCGTAGTCACTAGCAGAGCTGTAGCCAGATTCTCCAGGTGCTAGGACCTTACCATCCTTGATGCGGAGGAATCTCCCAGCTGCGGCATTAGCCTCGCTATCAGCCAGCTTAAACTTAACACCAGTTAAGTTTTCACCAGTTAGAGTAGCCTTCTTCAAGATCCGGACACCTGCGTCCTTCATCACGACGCCAACCCGCTCTGGCTCTACTGGCAAGAGCTTGTTAGCCGTAATAGCGAAGGAATTCCAAGCAGCCCGCTGCTTTTCCGCTATGCTTTGGTCAAAAAGCTGTTCTAATTGACTAGTAGTCAATTCATTTCTCTTTGGTGCCTGCATGGTGAATTCTAGAGTAGCCGTTTGCCCGGTCTTGACTGAACTGCTGCCTGACGTGATCAAGAAGGAGTGGATCTTGGACCAGTCCGTGACTTGATCTGCCGTCAGCCAAGTTGGCTTTTCCGCATTTTGATCAGTCAGCTTAGTAGCCCCGCTTGGCCAAGTGATGGAGTCATTCAAGTCAGCCCGGCTTGGATTTTTAGCAGTGGAATACTTAATCGTGGCCCCGTTCAGCCCATCTAAGCTGATTGGACCAGTCAATTTCATTTCAAACTGGCTGCCGCGGCTGACATTGTCAGTAATGCCCAAGTCGCCAACGTTTGGCAAGACATCCATCAAGGTCAGCTGGTCAATTTGTTGACCAGCCGTGATCTGCAGCTTGTATTTGACTGAACCGCCTGGCGTCGTATGAGCCATTTGCCCGTAGTCATCATCCTCATCGCCCTTGACGAACTTGTGGATCTTGACTTCGTCATAAGTAGACAGCCGGTAGCTGTTTGAATTGGTTACGACTTGCTTGTAGTTAGAATCACTCCCCATCAAGGATTGGACTTGCAAGTAGATTTCGCCGTTCTTAACTTCGTTTTCTTGCTTGTCTTTGATGATCTCGTAGCCGCTTGGCGCAGTCAGTTGGCCAGTGTAAGAACCACCATAGGCGTTAATCGTTACGCTATCAGACACATCGCCAATATCAACATTGGCCTCCCCGCGTAGGTGGTAGCCCGGCTTAAGGTTGGTCCCGTCGCCAAGCAGGAATTTAATTCCCTGCCGGCCAGTAACATTAACTGCTCCGCCCTTTACATAGTGGGAATAGCCATAATCATAGGCTTCATTGCCATTAGACAGGGAAATTTGCTTTTCTTCACCGGTCTTGTCATTCACCAGGTAGAGCTTGTAGTCTGGATTGGATGCTAGACTAACGTTCTTAGGCAGCAGGATGACAAAAGCCACCTTGGACTTCATATCGGCCTGGGAACTGGTCACATTGTAGAAGTTGGCCACAACCCGGTTGCTAGAGTTTTTATCAATCGTCCCGTTACCGGCAGCAGCATGCTTTTGAAAGGCAACGTCGATTCGGCCAACTGGCATGGTGGTCCCTAGCGCGATAACCTGCAATTCCCGGGGACCAGTCAAGCTATAGTATGAACCAGTACTGCTGTTGTAGGCGTTGGTCTTTGCTTCGTGAGAATACTTGGTACCATCCTTAGCAACCACCCAGTACTTGGTGCCGACTTTGATCCGGCCAGTAAAGCCTTTTTCTACGCCAGCGTGAAAAAGTACTTCCCCGTTAGTCTTACCGCTGATGACTTCAGAAGCATCTTCATGCTGGATGGAAACATCCATGCTAAGAACTCGATCATCATCAGTTAGTCCGAAGTAAGAAACTGGGATGTATTTGCCTAAAATAGTCGTGAACTTGCTTACCGTTCTAGTAGCGCCGGTCTTGATATTTTTTACCTGCATGGTAACCAAGTGTCCCGGCACACTATTCGTTGGATACGGCAGGCTAGAAGGCTGTCCAGCCTTTGACGGCTGGTAGAGTCTCAGT
Source organism: Lactobacillus sp. (assembly GCF_051893255.1). GTDB lineage: Bacteria > Bacillota > Bacilli > Lactobacillales > Lactobacillaceae > Lactobacillus. The sequence continues at coordinate 25,052 of NZ_JBJFHB010000034.1, forward strand.
CTTGGCGTTTCCAGGTAGATGTGCTTCAAGATCAGGTGCTCACTCAGGTCATAGTGAACGACCGACTTTTGCAGACCTGTCTTCACCAGTTGCGGAAGGATCTTATTGTTAAAGTCATACTGTGAAATCCGAGTCCGGTCATTCTTATAAGTCGTAGCATTCCCTTCGGTGGAGCTAACGATCAGAGATTTGTAAGTCAAGCTAGCCGTGTCATATACAGTTGTCAAAACTTGATTGCCACCATAATTGCCTTCGCCATCTTTTGGTCCCATAAAGGTTGGCAGGTAAAGGTCACCGCCATCTTCGATGTAACCAGGCACTACTTCACCAATTACCCCGGTAGCCTCGGCATGAGCAGTGACGGCATTCCCGGATAGACTTTGCCCGTCAATATCGATTTTGTTCACAACGCGTTCATTGTTTGACCAGGTATAAGTTGGCGACGTGTAGATAATGAAGGAGTGAGACACCAGCGGCATCCCGCTATCCAGGTTGCTCTTTTGCTCTTCAATACTTGGGGTATCCATTTCAAAAGTGGCAGATCTAAGAGTTTTACTGAAATAGGTGCCGACCTTGGTCAAGGTATCATCATCGATGCCGTAGAATTCCCCATCTTGCATGCTGTCCACAATCTTGAGCTTCTGGTTAGGGTCAAGGAAGTTTAGCCCATCTTGAGCGTCCAGCGAGAAGGAAACTCTCCAAGCTAATACGTCCTTTTTACCTGGAGCCGTGTTGGGCTGGGCATTTTTCGCCCCTAAAAAGGTCTTAGTGACAACCAGCGGCGTACTTGCAGTAACTTCCGTACTGCCAGACGCTTCTTTTTCAAAGCCAGTAGCATCTTTAAACTGTCCCTGCAAAACGGCTTTGGTGCCGTTAGCCAGATAGCCGTTGTCGGTTCTGACTGACATCTTGAAGCTGTAGGCCTGCCCAGCCTGCAAGGCATCCTTGTCCTTGAAGGTGTAAGTCACCTTGCCATCGGCTACAGTCGGCGTAACGCCATTGATCGATGGCAACAAGCTAGTCGAGATGTGCAAATGGTCACTTGCCGTGTCTTTTAAAGAAAAAGTCAGCGTGGTTGGCCAGCGGCTGGCTTCATCATAGCGAGAGCCAGACACCTTGAAGTTTACAGTGTACAAGGCAGTTTGCCCTGACTTAACCTGTTCTGAGTCTGGACTGATCACCAAATCAACGTTGGCATCACTAGTAACGGCCTCATTGGCAGCAGCCAGTTGGCTTCTCAGCATCCGGGCCGTAAAAGGCAATTTTGGTGAAACTGCAACTGACTTAGAAGCCTCAACTGTGTTCTTTTTAGTTGAAGACTTTTCTTCGCTAGTTTCTTTAGTCTCTTCCTTTGTGCTGTCTTCTTTTTTACTTGAAGCTGGGCTAGCACTGGAACCTTCACTAGCTTCGCTCTTATTTACAGTACTGCTTTGCTTTGCTTCACTTGCCTTTGAAGTCTCAGTGCTTTGCACTGCATCCCCGCTAGCACTCTCGGCAGTAGAAGATGAACTAGTATCTTCACTCTTCACTGCTTTTTCTTCAGCAATTTCAACTACCGCACTGACTGGGTAGCTAGTGTAGTCCTGGTCGCTATCCTTGTAAGTGGCAACTAGCTGACCGTTAGCCTCTTTAACCCCTTTTAAGGCAAATTTGATCTCAGTTTGACCGACATTAAAGTGGAGCAGCAAATAGCTAGTTTCGTCTTCTTTTTTCAGTTCAACCAAACTAGCTGGATCCAGCTTCTTCAAGTCATCTTCACCTTTGTCCAGCACTTCCTTGTTGGCCTTAACCGTATCCTCTTTTTCAAAAGCAAAAAGCACAGGCAAAGCAATCTTCACGTCGCTCGCCTGGTCTTTTTCTTTTCTCTTCAAAGTTAAGACAGTTGTCTCGCCGGCCTTGACCTTGAGCTGGTCCTTAACATCCTTACCGGATAATTGTTTATCTTCTTGGTAAAAGGTCAGCTGGTCAGTTACTTGGCTGTCAGCTGCCTTGACTTGGGTTAGCGGCACTAGTAGCTGAAAGATCAGCAATAGCGCAGCCATAATGGTCTTTGATTTTTTCAAAATCTGCATCATATTCAGATCTCCCGTTGCAAATTAATAATTCTCTGTCAAAAAGCTTTATTAATTGCACCTTCCATCTAGATGCCGATCCGTTCGCTTATTTTTATTTAGTGATAAAAATATAGTTATCTTGTCCGACTAATATTTTACCACTTTTATGACTTATTAGCTAGCTTGATTAATAAAATAATAGTCATATTTTTATCACAAAGAAAAAGCTACTCAACAGAGTAGCTTTGACAAAATGATTAATTTTGCTCTTTCTTTTTTCGACTAAAGTAGAAGCCGGCGAGGATCCCACTGATTCCGACAATCAGGAACAGGGCCATCCAGCTGGAACCCGTCTTTGGCAAGATCACATCACGGTGGTTGTAAACCGTAATTTCCTTGCTACTTGGCTTGTAGCTGGCAACCACTGCATGCGGCGTAGAGTCTAGCCGGTAGCCAGTCAAGGCTTCCGTTTCAACAGCGTAGTAGGTCTTACCATCAGTCAAGCCGTGGAATTGGACGACGCCATCTTTACTGGTGGCTTCGTAATCACTAGCAGAACCATAACCAGAGTCAGTTGGGGCTAGCACCTTGCCATCCTTAATGCGGAGAAACTTACCAGCCTTGGCATTAGCTTCAGAATCAGCCAACTTAAACTTAACCCCAGTTAGGTTTTCATTAGTCAGGTTAGCCTTCTTCAAGATGCGGACACCTGAATCATTCATGACAACCCCAACTCTTTCCGGTTCAACCGGCATCAAGTTGTTGGCCGTTACGGCAAAAGAGTTCCAAGCAGCCCGCTTGTTTTCAGCGAGGCTTTGGTCCAAAACCGTGTCCTGTTGACTTTGAGTCAGATCGTCAATCTTTGAGGCTTGCATGGTAAAGTCCAAAGTTGCGGTTTGGGCGGTCTTGATGGTGCCCGTGCCCGACGTGATCAGGAAGGAGTGGATCTTAGACCAGTCGGTCACTTGGTCAGCTGTCAGCCAAGTCGGTGTCTCAGCATTTTTATCAACAAGTTTCGTGCCGCCATTTGGCCAAGTGATGGAGTTGTTCAAAACGCTCCGGCTTGGGTTAGTAGCGGTTGAGTACTTGATAGTTGCACCGGACAATCCTGACACGTTGATTGGACCAGTCAAAACTGGCGTGAACTTGCTTTCCCGGTCAACGTTATCAGTGATGCCGTAGTCGCCCACGCTTGGCAAGACATCCATCAAGGTCAGCTTGTCAATTTGCTGGCCAGCCGTGATCTGCAGCTTGTACTTAACAGATCCGCCTGGCGTCGTATGCGCCATTTGGCCGTAGTCAGAGTCTTCGCTGCCCTTGACGGACTTCTTGATCTTGACTTGGTCGTAGGTTGACAGCTTGTAGGTGGCGGTGTTCTTCACGGCATACTTAAGGTTGCCATCGCCAAGGAGGGACTTAACTTGCTTGTAGATTTGCCCGTTATCGACTTCACTTTCTTCCTTGTCTTTGAGGACTTCATAACCAGTTGGAACGGTCAATTGGAAGCTGTAAGAACCACCATATGCTTGAAGAGTTTGGTCACCTGAAACATTACCAACCTCAACATCAGCTTCAGCTCGTAAGTGGTAACCAGGTGGAAGATTTATGGCATTGTTATTTGCATCTTTCATGTTGTAAACAAACTTGAAGAATTCCTGACCCGTATTTACGTCAGCACTGCCTTTAACATGATAACCGTAGCCATAGTGGGTTGCCCAGTTTCCCCCTGTTAAGGATATCTCTTTCTCTTCACCAGTTTTATCGTTTACCAAATACATCTTGTAATTCGGATTCGATGCTGCCGAAACTCCTTTTGGCAAAAGCACACCAAAGACTGCTGGCACTTTCATATCGGCTTGGGAACTAGTGTCATTGTAGAAGTTGACTTCTACCCGGTTAGGTTTATTCTTCTCGATTGTCCCCTTGCCTTCAGGAGCATCCTTTTGGAAGGCAGTCTCAATTCTGGCAACAGGAAGCGTGTTGTCCGGTTTGATAACTCTCAGGGTACGTGGGCCAATTTTATGATATGGATTGGTTGACTCACGAGTATACATCGTCCCATCAGCCATCACGGTTGTCAGTTTATTGGTAACCACAGCATCGCCGACAAAACCTTTTTCAACGCCACCACGCAGCCAGACAACTGACATCGTCCGCGCGTCAATTAATTCCTCTGGGTTCTCGTGTTGGATACTAAAATCAGCACTAATCAAACGCTCGTCTTCAGTTGCCCCAAAGTATGAAAGTGGCCAGTAATTTTGGTCAATATTCATGTACTTGCTCTTAAGCGTTCTGGTTGCACCAGTTTTCATATTTTTAACTGTCAGAGTAATTAAGACACCTGGCCGAACTGAAGCCGGTTGTTCTGGTATAGGATTATTCGGATCCGTGGTATAGATCTGATATCCAGGCGTTCTAAGTTGAATGGTCTTAATAATAATATGTGGATCGATATCATAGTGAACAATCTTTTTGCGTAAGCCATTATTGACCTCCGGTTCCATTATTTTATTGTTGAAGTATTCACCTTTTGTGTAATATACATTTACCCACCTTGGCAACCAGCCTGTTCTAACCTGTTCTCTAACATACTGTCCCTGAATATCTTTAACATAGTTTCCGGAGCTGTCATATTGCTTGATTGTCATATCATCATCAGCACCAGGGTAGAAGTCAGTGTAGTACTGTAAGGATGCGGTATCATACACAGTTGTCAGTGGACTAACAGAGGAATTGCCTTCACCATCTAATGGTCCCATAAAGTTTGGAACCAGATATTTACCATTTGAATTCCCATTCGATCCAATTGCTACTCCGAGTTGTGCTATAGCATTTGCAGTAGCAGAGTGAGTTTCCCCCTGCAGGTTTTGGGCGTTAATAGTTGCCGTATTGCTTACCTTATCGCCTTGCCAAGATCCATTCGGCTTGGTGTAGACAATAAAAGATTTGCTAAAAATGGGCATTTTTGGCCATCCCGGCACTGTTGGAGCATCAAGACTCGTCTTCTGTTCTTCAAGCGTTGGCGCAGTTAACTCAAAAGTTGCCGTTTCACCAGAAATACTTTTTACAGAAAATGTATCATCCGCCACAATTTTAGAAACAGAGCCGCCAATAATCGTGTCAACAATCTGAATCTTTTTGCTTGGGTCTAAAAAGTTAAGACCTCTACTTCTGTTTGGAACCGATACTGAGATTCTCCAAGCCAGTGTATCGTTGGCACCTGGAGCCGTGTTTGGCTTAGCACTTTCAGTGGTTACAAAAGACTTGGTGATTGAGACATTAGTTGTTGCACTAATTTTGGCATTGCCAGTAACGGATTTTTGGTAGCCGGTCGCATCTTTAAAAGTACCAACCACATCAACTGGCGTGTTGTTGTTCAAGTATCCATTGTCCGTCTTCACGGCCAGCTTCATGGCGTAAGCCTGCCCAGCGCGGAGTTCGTCCTTACTGTTGAAGGTGTAAACAAGCTTGTCGTTCGTGGCAACTGGCTTGATCCCATCAATGGTCGGCACCGTGTCAGTGTTGAAGTAGAGGTGGCCGTTAGCAGTGTCCTTCAGGCTAAAAGTCAAAGTCGCTGGCCAGCGGTTGGCCTCGTCATACTTAGAACCGGAAACCTTGAAGTTAACCGTGTAAAGCACCGTATCCCCAGAAGCAACCGCAGTTGTGCCATTATCGGCATTCACCGTCAAATCAACATTGGCATCGCTAGTTACCGCAGAGCTTGACGTTGACGCAGCCAGCATCCGGGTTCTAAAAGCTAGTTTTGGCACATTAACTACTGGTGAAGCTGAAGAGGCTGGTACATTGGTCTCGGTGTCAGCCGGCTTTTTATCTTCACTTACGCCAGTGCTAGTCGAAGCTGACTTACTAGTGCTATTTTCACTTGCAGCTTGCACAGCTTCTTCTTTTTGGCTTGAAGCAGAGCTAGAACTTTCGCTAGCTTCAGAACTGCTTTGTGCACTCGCTTCTTTTTCACTCGATGATGATAAGGAAGCTGAAGACGCAGCACTAGATGATGAACTAGCACTTGCGGAAGATGAACTTGCACTAGAGCTGCTTTCTGCACTGCTTTGGCTAGCAGACTCTTCAGTAGACTTTTCAGAGATTTGTGAATCTGAGCTAGCACTGCTGGAACTTGCAGAAGATGCATCCCCGTCAGCGCTGCTAGTAGCAGAAGATTCACTAGTTTTTTCTGACTTAGCTGCCTTTTCGTTAGTGATCTCCACCACCGCACTCACCGGGTAGCTAGTGTAGTCCTGCTCACCCTCTTTGTAAGCCGCAATCAGCTGACCGCTGCCTTCTTTCACACCTTTCAGCGCAAACTTAATCTCAGCTTGCCCGGCATTAAAGTGGAAAAGCAGATAACTAGTCTCGTCCTCTTTTTTCAGCTCAACCAAACTAGTGGCATCCAGCTGCTTCAGATCCTCGCTGCCCTTCTCCAGCAGTTCCTGGTTAGCCTTGACCGTATCGTCTTTTTCAAAAGCAAAAAGTTCAGGCAGCGCAACTTTCACGTCACTCGCCTGGGCCTTATCTTTTCGCTTCAAAGTCAAGGTGGTAGTATCTCCTGCCTTAACCTTCAGCTTGTCCTCAACATCTTTCCCTGATAAAGGCTGATCCTTTTGATAAAAAGTCAGCTGATCAGTCACCTGATTATCTACAGCCTTTACTTGTGTAAGCGGCACTAGTAGCTGAAAGATCAGCAATAGCGCAGCCATAATGGTCTTTGATTTTTTCAAAATCTGCATCATATTTAGATCTCCCGTTGCAAATTAATAATCCACGCGCCCTATAAGGGCTTTATTAATTGCATCTTTCCATCTAGATGCCGATCCGTTCACCTATTCTTATCAAATGATAAAAATATAGTTATCTTGTTCAGCTCCATTTTACCACTATTTTATCTTATTAACCAGTCTGATTTAGCATATTAGTCATATTTTTATTACAAAGAAAAAAGCACTATTCTTCTGAACAGTACTTTTGTAATTAAGCTAATTTTGCTCTTTCTTCTTTCTACTGAAGTAAAAGCCGGCGAGGATACCACTGATCCCGACGATCAGGAAGAGGGCCATCCAACTAGAACCCGTCTTTGGCAAGACGATGTCACGGTGGTTGTAAACCGTGATTTCCTTGTTGTTTGGCGTGTAGCTGGCGACAACCGCGTGCGGCGTGGAATCGACACGGTAGCCAGATAAAGCCTCAGTTTCCACAGCGTAGTAGGTCTGGCCATTCTTAAGACCAGTAAAGAGCAATTGCCCATTTGCATCACTCTTTAAGACATAGTCTTGACCAGATGAGTAGTTAGAATCACTTGGCGTGACTACTTTGCCGTCTACCTGGCGCAGGAATCTGCCTGCTTTAGCATTGGCTTCACTGTCAGCCAACTTGAATTCTACCCCTGATAAAGTCTGTCCGCTCACGGCATCCTTCTTGATGATCGTTGCGGAGGCATCCTGTAAGACTACCCCTACTCTGGCTGGTTCTACTGGAAGCAGGTTGTTGGTCGTTAACGCGAAGCTGTTCCAAGCTGCCCGAGTCTTTTCATCCGTGTTTGGATTAAGCAGGGTCTGCAATTGACTTGCTGTTAGGTCTGTCCGCTTTGGCGCCTGCATGCTAAACTCAATAGTCGTAGTCTGGCCTGCTTTGATCAACTGCCCGCTCTTCAAGCTGATTGTGAAGGAACGGATCTTGGACCAGTCAGTTACTTGACTTGCCGTCAGCCAGGTCGGCGTTTCAGCCCCGGCTGGATCCTGCAGCTTTTGCGCCCCGACTGGCCAATTGGTCACTGAGTTGTTCAAGAGCTGCCTGCTTGGCTTGCTGGCGGTTGAGTACTTGATCTCCAAGTTGGAATTGCTCAAGGTAATTGGGCCAGTCAAAACAGGAGTAAATTTGCTTTCCCGGTCAACGTTGTCGGTAATGCCCAAATCACCAACTGACGGCAAAACATCCAGCAAAGTCAGCTTGCTGATGGCCTGGCCATCAGTGTTGCTGAACTTGAGCCGGTATGAGATCTGCCCGCCAAGGCTGGCATGAGCCAGACTGGAGTAACTGGAGTCCAAGTCGCCCTTGACTTCTTTTTCCGTCTTCAAATTGTCATAGTTTGACAGACTGTATGACTGCTTGCTGGCTACGGCCACCTTCAAGTTCCCATCCCCAAAGAGATCAGAAACTTCTCTGTAAGCTTGGCCATCGCTGACATCATTGCTATTTTTGTCCGTGATCAAGTTGTAACCAGTTGGGGCATACATTTGCCCGCTGTACGAAGCCCCATAAGCCTGCAAAGTTACAGGACTAGCAACATCGCCAATATTGACGTTAAATTCGCCGCGCAGGTGATAGCCCGGCTGCAGACCACCTTGGCCTTCACCCATAACAAACTTGACGTACTGCTGGCCAGTATCAACGCTGGGCTTGTTTTTCAAGGTCTGCTTGTAATTACCGAGCCCAACCCAGTTACCGGCGGTTGTTCCCCGCTCAAGCAAGGTCTCCTGGCCGGTTCTGTCGTTGACCAGGTACATCTTGACATCGCTGTTGGCACTGTCAAGCGTGACCCCTTTTGGCAAAAGAACAGACAAAACCGTTGGGGACCTCGTTGCGATAGGCGAATTGGTCACGTTGTAAAAGTCCGCAACAACTCGGTTGGAAGAATTCTTTTGAATGACCGTGTCCCCGTCCAGCGCATGCTGGGTAAACGAAACATCGGTTCGGCCAATTGGGATCGAGCTGGACTTTTCAATGACTTGAATAGACCGCGGGCCAATTGGGCTAAATTCCCCATTAGCCGTCTTTTGATTGGTCGCTGAGTAGTGGACATACTTAGTCCCATCCTTGGCCACAATATAAGCTTGAGTAGTTACCGTAGCCTTGCCAACATAGCCTTCCTCAACACCGCCTCGCATGAAAACTGCTCCGGCAGTTCTAGCATCAATCATTTTGTTGGCATCTTCGTACTGAATGCTGAAATCAGCGGCAACCAGACGTTCATTTTCGTTAACGCCAAAGTACGACAATGGCAACTGGCCATTTTGAGTCACGTACTTAGTAATCGTTCTGAGGCTACCAGTCTCCATATTCCTAAGATACAACGTCGCCATTGTCCCTGGAGCGGTACCACTTGGATAGCTAGTAGAGCCCTGCGAAACGTAAAGCTGCAGCCATGGCGTAGAAAATTCCAAAGTCTTGATGATGACATGGGAATCGATATCATAGTGAACTACTGACTTCTGCAGACCAGTGTTAAGCAGGCCATTGATTATTGAACCGTTAAAAGTACCGGAACTGATATTGCTTCTGACTAATCTGCCACTGCTGTTATACTGCTCAGTAGTCGCAATTCCGTCAGTCCCGGTAAAGTACTGGCTGGCATAAAGCAACTTAGCCGTGTCATAGACCGTCGTTAACGCATTCAAGCCCATGTTCCCTTCACCATCTTTAGGTCCATAGAAATTCGGATAAAGAACGTCACCGTTTGAATTTACGTTTCCCGTGATGGTCTGGCCAATCTTGCCAGTAGCGCTACTAGAAACACTAACTACATTATTCTGCAGATTTTTGGCAGTCAATGTGGCAGTATTAGTTATCGGCTCATTGGCATCCCATCTGGGAATCCATCTGGAATTGCTAGGCTTGGTGTAGACAATAAATGACTTTGTCACCAGCGGCTGACCCTTAGCAAGGCTAGCTGCCTGCTCCTCAATAGAAGGCGTCGGCATTTCCCAGGAAATAGTATTGTTGCTAGTACCAAGATAAGTCAAATTACCATCTGGATCCGTAATCCCGGCATAAGTCCCATCTGATAATTGATAGCTGATTTGCAACTTTTGGGTAGGATCCAAGAAGTTGAGCCCACTCCTGCTGGGAATCGATAAACTGATTCGCCAAGCCAAAGTATCATGTCTGCCCGGTGCCGTGTTAGGTGAACTATCTCTTGCCCCCAAGAAAGTCGTACTGATTGAAGCGCTAGTCTTTGCTGCAACCTGGGTATTGCCGCTGGCCTTTACTTCGTAGCCAGTATGGTCCTTAAAGCTGCCTGCAAGTTCAACTGGAGTTCCGTGATTAATGTAACCATTGTCGGTATTGACCGCCAGTTTAAAGGCGTAGGACTGACCAGCCTTGAGGTTGGACTTTTGGAAAGTATAAACGATCTTGCCGTCAGTAACCTTTGGCTTAACCCCAGCCACTTCTGGCAAGACGTCTGTTTTAAGTTTCAAGTGGTTACTAGCATCATCCTTCAAAGAAAAAGATAAGGTGGCTGGCCAGCGGTCAGCTTCATCATAGCGAGAACCAGAGACCTTGAAGTTAATCGTAAACAAGGCTGTGTCGCCTGACCAAACCATATTGGGACTGTCATCTGAAACAATAGTCAGGTCAGCGTTGGCCTTGGTAGTTACTGTCGTACTGGCCAGCAAATTGCTGGTAAACAAGCGCGTGTTGATTGAATTAAAGACTGACTTTGCTTGACTTAAGTTGGCCATCAGTTTATTAGTAGAAGCAGAAACAGCTTTTTCCGGAACAGTTGCGTTAGCAGTCCTAGAACTGTTTTCGCTGGTCTTTGCCTTTTCTGGGCCTTCTCCCCTGCTTGAACTGAATTCTTCTGCACTATTTTGGCTTGCAGTACTTACTGAACTTTCCTTTGCTGACTGCGAACTAGCTGCAGTTTGTGAGCTATGAGAACTTGGCTGCTGTTCTGAAGAACTGCTTACTGAAGAGGACAAAGCAGATGACGCTTTTGCCTCTTCGTTTTCCACTTTGATCACCAGCGGATAGCTAGAATATTCCTTCTCGCCTTCTTGGTAAGTTGCAATCAGCTGGCCGCTGCCAACTTCTTTACCTGTTAGAGTAAACTTTAATTCACTCTGCCCCTGGGCAAAGTGCAGCAAAAGATGCCGGCCTTCTTTTTCAGAAGCGGCTACTTCAGTCACGGCCTCCTCAGCCTTGTCGACCTTTAATTCTTTATTGGCCTTGTCCGTGGCTGTTTTGTCCAAGTCCACCAGGTCTGGCAGACTGACTTTAACTTCCAGGTCGGCCTCATTTTTACTCCGCTTGAGCGTGACCGTTTCCTGGCCACTCAATTTCAAGCTCAAGGGATCATTTTTGTCTTTACCAGTCAGCTCCTTGTCTTTCTGCATAAAGACAAGCTGGTCGCTGACCTCACTGGCGGCCACCCAGCTCACCTCTGCCAGCGGAAGCAGAATAAGCTGCAGAATCAACACTGCAGCTAGCAAAAAAGCTCTGGATTTTTTCATAATCTGCATCATGTTAGGTTCTCCCGTTGCAATTTAATATTTTCCGCACCGATAGGTACTATTAATTGCATCCTTCCATCAAGATGCCAGATCCATTTGCTTATTCTTATTCAATAAGTAAAATAAGAATATAGCTATCTTGTTCAAGGCTTATTCTATCATATTTTTGCCTTTTTAGCTAGCCAAAAGAAAAATGCCGCTCCTTACGGAACGACATTTAATCTTTTGCTTGATTAGCTTTTGCTTCTTACTTGTCTAAGCCAGACCACTTCCAGCCAGTAACTTCTGGAATGTCTTCGCCGTGGTCGCGGATGTAGTCGTGGTGCTTGGCAAGGAGTGAGTCCATCTTGTCGATGAAGTCAGCAGACTTGTCTCTCAAAGCTGGGATTTGTTCAACTGCGTCCTTAGCCAGGTCGAAGCGGTCCAGGTGGTTCAAGACCCGCATGTCAAATGGCGTGGTGATGTCGCCATTTTCTTCGTAGCAGTGGATTGACACATTGTAACGCTTGCGGGCAAACCAGATGGATTCCATCATGGTCTTGTAGCCGTGCCATGCAAAAATAGTTGGAACGTCAGTCGGGAAAAGGCGATCGAATTCTTCTTGAGAGATGGCGTTTGGATTATCCTTTGGTGCCATCAGCTTCATCACGTCAACCACGTTGATGTAGCGAATCTTCAGATCTGGGAAGTTCTGGTGCAGGATGTCAATCGCGGCTAAAGTTTCCATGGTTGGCTCGGTTTCGGTTGAGGCAAAGACAACGTCTGGCTTAGCACCTTTATCAGTTGAAGCCCAGTCAACGTAGCCCAAGCCATTGTTAACCAGCTTAGCTGCTTCTTCAGCCGTGAACCATTGTGGCCGTTCCTGCTTTGACGTTACCAACAGGTTGATGCATTCGCGGTCCTTGAAGGCCTTGTCAGCTACAGCCAGCAAGGTGTTGGTGTCACTTGGCAGGTATTCGTGGATCAGGTCTGGCCGGTTCTTTTCAAAGAGGTGGGTCAGGATGCCCGGATCTTGGTGGGTGTAGCCGTTGTGGTCTTGTTGGAAGACAGTGGACGTTGCCACAAAGTTCAGGGATGGGTAGTCGTGTCTCCAGTATTGTTCCTTAGCCTTTCTCAGCCACTTCATGTGCTGGGTCAGCATGGAGTCAACCACGCGGCCAAAGGCTTCGTAAGTGGCAAAGAAGCCGTGGCGGCCAGTCAAAACGTAGCCTTCCAAGAAGCCTTCGTCTTGGTGTTCTGACAATTGGGAGTCGATGATCCGGCCGTTTGGTGCCAGGTTTTCATCGTTTGGTTCGTGGATTTCACGTTCCCATTGCCGCTTGTCCTTGTCGAGCAGATCAAACAAACGGTTGGACTTAGATTCGTCAGGACCAAAGCCGCGGAAGTTGTCAGGGTTCAGGTCAGCGACCTTGCTCAGGTACTTAGCCCATTCCACCATGTCTTGCGCGTTTTCTTGACCTGGCTTGTCGATCTTCAAGGCAAAGTCGCGCCAGTCTGGCAAGTTCAAGCGCTTTGGCTTGATGCCGCCGTTAGTGATTGGGTTCATGGCCATTCTTTGGTCACCGTGGACGGCGTTGGCCAAAACGAGTTCGGTTGGGTAGCCTTTTTCATCAAAAAGCTCTTCTGGCTTGTAACTTTCCAGCCAGTTGACCAAAAGCTCCTTGTGGTCCATGTGGTGGCGGTCCACTGGAATTGGAATTTGGTGGGCACGGAAGGAGTTTTCAACAGGATTGCCGTCAAGGTCTTCCTTTGGACCAGTCCAGCCCTTTGGGCATTGGAAGATCAAGAGTGGCCAGTGGGCAAAGCTTTCGTCGCCAATTTCGCGGGCGTGCTTTTGAATGGCCTTGATTTCTTCGATGATCTTGTCCAAGGTTTCAGCCATTTCTTGGTGGATTTGTTCGATTGGCTTCATCCCGTCAAAGCGGCCGCCCTTGAAGGTAGATACGATGTAAGGCTTCCAGCCCATGCCTTCAAAGTACTTGGTCAATTCTTCATCGCTCATGCGGGCGGTGATGGTTGGGTTGGAAATCTTGAAGCCGTTGACTTGCAAGATTGGCAAGACCGCACCGTCCTTGACTGGGTTGATGAAGCGGTTGGAGAACCAGCCGGCTGCCAGTGGGCCGGTTTCAGCTTCCCCGTCACCAATTTCAGTTGCGGCGATCACGTCTGGGTTGTCCAAGATGGCACCGGTAGCGTGAGACAGAGAGTAGCCAAGTTCCCCGCCTTCGTGGATGGACCCTGGAGTTTCCGGAGCTGCGTGAGAAGCCACGCCGCCTGGGAAGCTGAAGCGCTTGAACAGCTTGGTCATGCCGGCTTCGTCTTGGGTGATTTCTGGGTAGATTTCGGTGTAAGAACCGTCCAGGTATGAGTTGGAAACCATGACTTGGCCACCGTGACCGGAACCTTCGATGTAGAACATGTTCAGGTTGTACTTTTTAATCACGCGGTTCAAGTGGGCGTAGATAAAGTTTTGTGGTGCAATCGTGCCCCAGTGACCAACTGGCTTAACCTTAACGTCGTCGGCAGTCAGTTCATGTTTCAGCAGCGGGTTCTTCAGCAGGTAAAGTTGGCCAACTGACAAGTAGTTGGCAGCCCGCCACCAGGCGTCAACACTCTTTAAGTAGTCTTGTGAATCATAATTTACAGCCATTTTTGTTTCTCCTTTAAGCACTTGCTCTATTCAGCTATTATCATATCCAGTTTCCGGTGTGATGTCAACCATTTAGACAATTGGTAGGTTCCAATTTAACGATTTTTTTACTTAGTTTAGGGTAGTTTAGTGATGGCGCGGGTTGACGGCCCAAAACGATGTCAATCGATCGGTCGACATGCACAAAATGATGTCAACCGGAGGTGGGGTGATATCATTTTGGGCTAGTTATCTCTGCAGTTGACATCTTTTTGGGCAACACAACACGTTGTTGCTAACAAACTTACTCAAGTAAAAATTCGGCTGCACAATAATTTACTCAACTGGAAGCTTTTTTATAAAATCGTGCTCATGATCTTACTCAACTAGTGGAAATCGTGCTCACAAACTTACTCAAGTAAAAATACTTGAGTAAGTTTCTGAGTTACATTTCTTCAATTTTGTAAACAGTTGAGTAAGTTTCGGGTAGTAGCCACTGTTACTTGAGTAAGTTTCTGTGCATCCCACCCACGACTTGGCTTACCTAGCTCCATTTTTTACGTTTTTCGCCCCCGAGTTGACTCAACCGGACCGAATTTGCCCATTTTTCGCCCCCGTTTTAACTCAACCGGACCGAATTTGCCCATTTTTCGCCCCCGTTTTGACTCAACCGACTCAAATTTCCTCGTTTTTTGCCCCCGAGTTGACTCAACCGGACCGAATTTGCCCGTTTTTAGCCCCCAAGTTGACTCAACCGGCTCCAATTTCCCCATTTTTCGCCCCCGTTTTGACTCAACCGACTTCAATTTTCCCGTTTTTCGCCCCCGAGTTGACTCAACCGGCTCCAATTTCCCCATTTTTCGCCCCCGACTTGACTCAACCAGCTCCAATTTTCCCATTTTTTGCCCCCAAGTTGACTCAACCAAGCCTGGTTGACATACTTCGGGGGCAAATTTCGCCAAAATCCAGACCGGTTGACATACTTTGGGGGCGATTTTTGCCAAAAATCAATCCGGTTGACATA
>NZ_JBJFHB010000035.1:0-2481 GCF_051893255.1 Lactobacillus sp.
ATCAAATTAACAATAAAAAAATACCCTATCATGTTATTGGGGGCTGGACCTACTCACTTAAAAATGGGAAAAGATTGAGCATTACAGATATTGTCAAAGGCAGCAAATCAAGCGTTCGGAAGCAGTTGATAGCTGGCGCGACGAAAAAATTTAAAATTAAAAAGGGTGAAGTTGTCTATGTTGATATGGTTGATATGATATCCGGCAATGTAAACCTTAATTATTACTTAAAGGGCGGTAAAGTTTACTTGTACCCAATTATTATTGAACCTCTGAATTATGATTTCACACACCATAACCCGCCTATCTACTATAACTCCCACTTCACCATCCCTTCCCGCTACAAGTAAATATCCGACACAAAAAGATCGTCAGTCCACAATTCGTGGATCATGTCGATCTTTTTTATATACAATTAGTTACGGCGTAGTCCAATTTCTATAGAGTGCCAGCCAAAGCGCGCCCCTTCTTCAGTTTGCCATCGACCACATTTTTTAAAGAGTACGACAATATCATGCTGATTCTTTGCGGATTCTCGATGTCCTTTATGCAGCACCAGGTTTTAGGCCACCAAAGTCCGATTTCACTTAATCAGACAAGACGACCTCCCCTTCGACCCGCAGGAAATTAGCGGCTGGTGGGGCTACAATCCTACCCTTAAGCGGCAAGATGACGTCGATTTGGTTACCATGAGTTATGACAAAAAAGAAGCAATTATTGGTGAATGCAAGTGGCGCAAGGCAGAGAAGCTTAGTCCGCAAATACTAGATACCTTGCGCAGCCGGGCGGCGCTGCTTAGTTCGAAATTCGGCATCACGAAAATAAACCTCTATTTCTTTGCTAAAGAGAGCAGCCCTTCTTTTAAAGAACTGGCTGAAAGCCAAAGAGTTAGACTAATTCTCTTCGATGATTTTTGGAAAAGTTGATAAAACAAGTTTCGTCAGATTTCCCATGTGAGGTCTGACGTTTTTTCGTAAGCTAGATTTTTTAAAATTGGTTTCAGTAGTACAATATGGGAGAGTAATATTTGTTTCAAACATACGAGGAACGAGCTTATGAAGAAATGTGTAATTACTGGTGCGCTTGTCGCGGCTGCGGCAGTTAGTCTGGTGGCAGCTCCCAAGGCAGAAGCCAGCTCAGCTAAGTACACGATCAAGCAGTACCGGACGGTTAAAAAGTACAAGCATGGTATGAAGGCAACTTTTTCCTACCAGTTGCCGCAACTGAAGGGCAGCTCTGCCGCGATCAAGAAGATCAACAAGGACATAAAAAAGAGCCTTGCTGCTGAGAAAAAGAACGCGAAGCAATTGTTTAACTACGCAAAAGATGGAGCCAATAACGGCTTTAAGAACTTGAGCTATTACGATGCCACTACTGCCAAGATCACTTACAACAAGAATAATGTCGTCTCTTTTAAGAGCGAAATGAAATGGTGGGCCGGTGGCGTTGCAGAAGACAACATTGGCAGTTGGACCTACTCTCTTAAAAGCGGTAAGAAGTTGACTGTATATGATGTTGCGCAAGGCAGCCAAGCAAGTATTAAGAAGAAGTTGGTCAAAGGGGCTAAAAAGTTTGGAGCTGGCACTATCTACTTTGAGTCAACTAACTTGAAGAAAATGAATTTTGTCTTGAAGAAGGGCAAAGTGTACGTGTACCCGCAAGTCTATGGTTATAACATGGACAAGTACTTCACCCTGCCTGCCCGCTACAAGTAACTTGCAAAAATAAAGATCGTCATTCCACCCAAGTGGCTTGACGATCTTTTTGTATATTCTAATTTAGTCCTCGTAGACTGTAAGCACAGAAGAACAAGATAGCAGTCAAAATATTTCGGGTGCTACAAGTAGTGATACAGTTGATTTTACGATTCAACCAAATACGAGTCAATATTCGGAACGTAGTTTAAGTGATTCCAAGTTTGCTCCTGCTCTTGCAAGTATATATTTCGTACCGGGCTTTGGTGAAGTTGCCATAACAATAACTGGTGCAGTAGTTGTAGGCGGTATAACTTATGGCGTTGGAACTTCAATCTATCATTTAGTGAAGCGGGCTATAAAAAATGGTAAAGCCAAGAAAAAGGGGGATGGATTTGATCAAGCTGCCTGTAGCTGATCTGCTAGAGATCGTCAAGAAGTTGATCGTGACGGACCATTTTCTTGGGATAAATGTACTTTTTAAGGACAAGAAGTATTATTCCTTGCTCCGGATCGAAAGCGGCATTGATGCTGATCTGTATAAGCTTTCTAAGAAGTCAAAGAAGCTGGTTAATAAGTTGCTTAAGCGTAACGGCCTTTTCTTGTTGAAATACTAAAGCACATAAAAAAGCTGACCTTGCGGTCAGCTTTTGTTGTATCTCATTAATTATTTTGCTGCTTCATTTTTCTTGTTGAGGGCCTTGCTGAAACCGAAGAGGACGGCGAAGGTTATCAGCGCCGTAATCATTGGCACCCGGTAGCTTTCCAGGCACAGCAGCAAGATGAT
>NZ_JBJFHB010000036.1:0-9941 GCF_051893255.1 Lactobacillus sp.
TCAAAATAAAATTGCCTAAAATCGTTGATAATACTTGACTTAGAGTAGAAAAAAAAAACCAAAGTCCTCATTTTGATGGGGGTTCCGGGGTCCGGCTACATGATCATGACCAACAAGTCCTACATTGGCAGCTTGGTGACCCTGGCCGGCGGTGAGAGCGTCTATCAGTCTTCTAAGGCCTACCTGACCCCTAGCAATGACTCTTTGGCCCAGCAGAATCCGGACGTGATCCTGCGGCTAGAACACGCCTTGCCGAGCGTGACCCTGCCTCAGTTCAAGGCAGAATTTAAGCGAAATGCCTTCTGGTCCAAGATGAGCGCTGTTAAAAATAAGCGGGTTTATGACCTGCAGCAGCCGGTCTTCAATGCCTCGGCTAACGTCAATGCTGCCAAGGCTTTGCGCCAGGTCAGCCAGTGGCTATTTCCCGGGAAATAATCATGAGAAATAAAATATTTTGGGCTTATTTGGCCTTGCAGGCGGCTTTGCGGAACGTTGTCGCCGACCCCGGCATCATCGGGGTGTCAGCTTCAGCTAACTTTTTTGCCCTCTTTTTTGGAATTTTATTTCCCGGCCTTTACCTGGGCAAGATCTTGGCTGCCTTCATTGGGGGCGGCTTGACCATCGTTTTGCTATTTTATTTTTCGCAAAAAATCTCTCCAGACCGGCTAATTTTGGCCGGTCTAGGCCTGAACGCCTGCTTCAGCGCCTTGGAAGAGGTGACGGGGCAAAGCGGCATGAGTCTGGCGACCAGCAACTGGACCAGCAGCCTAACTGTGGTCTTCTTGGCGGTGCCACTTTTAGCAGCTGCAACCATCCTGGCGCCGAGTTTGACCTATTTGAAGTTCAGCGACGAAAAGCTGCAGTCCTGGGGGATTGAGGCTGGCAAGCTGCGGCTGATCTTGTTAGCTATCGCGGCCTTTTTGGCGGCAGCGGCCACGGCTAGTCTAGGACCGGTATTCTTTTTAGGCATCCTGGCCCCGCAACTGGCCCGGCTGCTGGACCCCAAGGGGAAGAATCAGTTGCCATTAACTCTGCTTGCCGGCAGCGCCATTTTGGCAGTAGCCGATACTCTTGGCCGGCTGGTCTTCAATGAACTATCAGCAACTTTACTTTTGGCCATCGTTGGCGGCCCGGTTTTGATTTACTTGCTGGTGCGGGAGGGGAAAAATGATTAAAGCAGAGAAGGTTACTTTTTCATACAAAAAACGCCCCATACTTAGCGAGGCGTCGTTTGAAATTCCAACTGGGCAGATTACGGCGATTGTTGGTGAAAATGGGTCGGGCAAGTCGACCCTCTTGAAATTGCTGGCCCGGCAGCTTGAACCGCAAAGTGGACAACTTTTTCTAAATGGTCAGCCTTACGATGCTTTTTCTAAAAAGGATTTCGCCCAAAAAGTGGCCCTGATGGAACAAGAAAGCCGGTTGTACGGGGATTTGACCGTGGAAGAGGTCGTGGCGGCTGGCCGCTTGCCGTACTACTCGCTTTTTTCTAACCAGGTAGACCAGGTGGTGGAAGAGGTTGTGGCTGAACTAGGATTGTCTGAGCTGCGGGACCGATCCATGTCGGCCTTATCGGGCGGACAGAAGCAGCGGGTGTGGCTGGCCTGCGCCCTGGTGCAAGAACCGGAGCTACTCTTATTAGATGAACCGACCAACAACATGGACCTCCGCTTTCAGGAAGAATTTTTAACCTTAAGCAAAAAGATCAACAAAGAGCGTGGCCTAACCATCTGCCTGGTCCTGCACGACTTGCGGTTAGCCCAAAGGCTGGCTGACCAGATTTTGCTAGTAAGCGGCGGACAGGTAGAGTAGGGCGATCTGACGTCGGAAACGATCGAAGCCGTTTTTGGCTGTTGCTTCCCCCTAATGTAGTTAGCCACGGCCGTTTTGGGACGTCGCTTCCCCCAAGTGTAGGTAGCCACGGCGATTTTTGGTTGTTGCTTCCCCCTAGTGTAGTTAGCCACGGCCAAAAAGGTCGTGGCTACCATGTCAGGGGTCAAGGACATCGAGAAAAAAGTCGTGGCTACCATGCTGGGGGTCAAGGACATCGAGAAAAAGGTCGTGGCTACCATGTCAGGGGAAAAATAAAAAGCGCTGGATCAAATCCAGCGCTTTTGCTATTAGATGTGCAGCTTCAAGTAGTACTTAACGATGGCTGCGGCCAAAACTGCGCCAACGAATGGAGCAGTACCAGGAACAAGCAGACCGTATTGCCAGTCGTTGTTAGCCTTGTTCTTGATTGGCAAGATTTGGTAAGCCAAACGAGGACCAAGGTCCCGGGCTTGGTTCATGGCGAAGCCAGTAGTACCGCCAAGGCCCATACCGATTGCCCATACCAAGAGACCCACAAGGAGTGGAGTGAAGCCAAACTTTTCGTAGTTGGCAACGATAGCCAAGATACCAGTCAAGAAGATGGTAGTGGCGATCATTTCGACCATCCAGTTACGAGGCAAGTTGCGTTCGTTAGGGTTGGTTGAGAAGATGTTTCTCGTTGCAATCCCATCGATCGTGCCTTCTGAAGCCTTGAAGTGGTCTGCGTACATGAAGTAGGCCAGCAAGGCACCAGCGAAGGCGCCGAGGAATTCAGCGATCGTGTAAGGGATAAAGCTTGACCATGGGATCAAGCCCAAAATAGCTTGGCAAAGAGCCATTGCAGGGTTCATGCAAACGCCGCCGAAGATAAAGAGGCAGGCGGTAATGCCGAATGACCAAGTAGTAATGGCAAAAATGTGGCCAGAACCGTGGTACTTAGTCTTGTTCAAAACGTCATCGCAGTGTACTCCCACACCGAACAGAATCATGAGTCCAGTAGAAAAGAACTCATTTAACAAGTTGTGCATCAAAATCTTGTTCTCCTTGTAGTAGATATTTTTTAAAGGTACATAACAGGTAATAATTATAAACCTATAACCCTAAAAAAGATACAAGAAATTGCCAATTTCTGCCAAGAATACGTTTTCTTTACTAGAAAATAACAGTCAAAAATAACAACGTTATTTTTTAATTTCATTGATCCGCACCAACTTGATCATAGAATGTTCAAAAATGGCCGGTATAGTTAGAACTATAGAAGAGATGGAGAACTCTTCTATAACTCATATTTCTTATATTTTTCTTTCCCTGATATACACAACATATACACTACCTGAAAAGCAGTCGAACCCTCGACTGCTTTTTTGGTATCTAAAATATACGATTACGTAAAGATATAGAAAAAGCTATGATTAAAAAGAGGTAAAGCCGTTTTTTCGGCACTTGAAAGCGCTGGTGAATAGATTTACTATATATTTGACTTTGTAGATAAAAAGATAGCTTTTTCTTACAAAATGTCAGGACAAGCTTGGCTTGACTGGATTATAGTGTTAACAGTCAGCAAGCAGGATAGATCGAAGAAGTGTAAACAGATTGGAAGAAAGATGAATCAGGAAAAAGAGAATACGGAAAATATTTCAAGTAAACATCATTACTGGCTTGCTGGCCTGCCATATCTGGCAATTATTGGCTTAGCGGCCTATTTTGCTTACCGGCAATCCCGGACAGGCAACGTCATTATCGGGTCAGACACGATTTTTCACTATAACCGTTTCTTTGAAACGGCCCAGCAGATCAAGCACGGCAACTTTAGCTGGCTGATGAGCTTGTATGGGTATAATCACTCCGGCCGGGTGATCAACGCCCTCTACGGGCCCTTATTTGCCTATTTAAATGGGCTGCTGGTGCTGGCGGTCAAGACCTGGTACAGATACCAGATCGTCAGCTCCTTCTTGGTCTTCAGCCTGGGCGGGACCAGCATGTACTGGGCCCTGCGCAAGTTTAAGGCGAGACGGAGCGTAGCAACGCCGCTAGCCCTGCTTTACATGACCATCGGATGGCTGCCCCGCTGGCAAATCGCAACCAACTTTTCTGGGATCAGTGCGGCCATCATGCCCTTTGGCCTGATTGTGGCCTATGACCTGGTCTTTGACCGGGAAAAGCCGGTTCACTGGATCAAGCTGGCCCTGCTCATGAGCCTGGCGCTAGAAACCCACCTGTTAACGGCGGTCATGTACATGGCCTTCCTCTTGCCAGCCTGGATCTACGCCTTGGTCAAGCATCCAGCAAAAAGCGCCAAGCAAAAAATCCTAGTGGAGACAGCCAAGGCGGTTGGCCTAGCCCTGCTGCTCACCCTGAACACCCTGGCGCCGCTGCTCTGGCTGTCAAAAACCAACACCCTGGCGGCTCCAGCCACCATGTCAATGAGCAAAAATGCTCTTAAGCTGAGCCACACCAGCGTCTGGCCAAGTCCTCACGGCCTCCTTGGCTACAACCAAAGAACCGGGCTGACTTACTGGCTCTTTTACATCTTTTTGGCCCAAGCCATTTACGTTTTGTGGAAGCACAAGGACAATAAGCTGAACACCATCATCACCTTGTATGGGACTTTTTGGCTCTTCTTAGCTTCTAAGCTCTTGCCTTGGAGCCACATTTCTAACCGCCTGCCCTTTTTGGCCAGATTTTTGCAATTCCCGGCCCGCTTCACCTGCATCGCCTACCCGCTGTTAATGATCGGCTTGGCCCTGAGTGCAGAAGGCTTTTTAAAAAAGGCTAAGGGCAAATGGTTCGTTTACCCAGTGCTGGTCGCGGCCGCCTTGGTCAGCATCGATAGCGCCGTGCTATACTTGAATGAGGATGCCTGGAAGGGCTACATTGCCGGCGTTAAAAACAACGCCAACACCCAGCTGGGGAGCAAGCTCAGCACCTATTTGACCCAAAAAGAGCGCAAGAAGCTGAGCGACCAAGCCCGCAAAAAGCTGAAGAAAGAGCGAGTCAAGGCCTTGAAGCAGGCTAACGCCCAAACCCACACGGAAGACCTTAGCGCCTTTTTGACGGTGACGCAGAAGTCGGTAGCCGACTATTTGCCAATTTACAAACAAGACCCGAAGCCCGTTATTAAGGGCTGGGCTGAAGGCTATAAGAAGAAAGAATACGTCAAAAATCAAACCTTGAAGGCGGAAATGGCCTACAAGAAGTCGGTTTTAAGCCAAAAACTTCGCAAGAAGGTCAAGGTCAAGACCATCAAGGGCGGACTAAAGATCACTTGGAAGAGCAAGCAGGGCAAGGCCCAGCGCCTGCCCGTCGTGACCTACCACCAATCTAACCTGGTAGTCAACGGCAAAACGCTGACCAGCTACCAGCACAACCGGATCGGGGCGCCAAAAGTTGCAAGCAAAGTTGGCAAAAACGTGGCCTACTTGACCTTTAATGAGTCAATCGTGATGAAGCTGATTATCGCCATTTCACTTTTAGCCTGGCCCGGCCTGTTGATCTTACTGGCATACTTTTTAGTTAAAAGACAAAAAGAAAAAGCAGAAAAAACAAACGAGTAGAATAATAGAGAAGAAAGATAAAAAGTTAGAGAAAGCAGACAAGCAATGAGAAAAATTTCGATTATCGTTCCTTGCTACAACGAAGAAGCGGCGCTGCCCCTTTTTTACCCAGTAGCCAAGGAAGTTTTGGAAAAATTGCCGGATGACTACGAAATCATCCTGGTCAACGATGGCTCACGGGACAAGACCCTGGAAATCATGAAGGACCTGGCGGAAAAAGATCCCCACGTCTTTTACATTTCTTTTTCAAGAAACTTCGGCAAGGAAGCCGCTATGTATGCTGGCTTCGTCAACGCCCACGGCGACTATGTGGCCGTGATGGATGCGGACCTCCAGGACCCGCCAGCCCTCTTGCCGGAAATGATCAAGATTCTGGATTCTGGGGAATACGACAGCGTGGCGACCCGCCGGGAAAACCGGACGGGGGAGCCGCCGATCAGAAGCTGGTTTGCCCACAAGTTTTACCAGATCATCAACAAGATCTCCGATGCCGACGTTGTTGACGGGGCCCGGGACTTCCGCTTGATGCGGCGGGAGATGGTCGATGCCATCGTGGAAATGAGCGAATACAACCGCTTCTCTAAGGGGATCTTTGGCTGGGTCGGTTTTAAGACCTACTGGCTGCCTTATGAAAACGTGGAAAGAGTTGCTGGCGAAAGCAAGTGGAACTTCTGGAAGCTGTTTAAGTACGCTATCGATGGGATCATCAACTTCTCCCTAGTGCCATTGACCTTGTCGTCATGGATGGGGATCTTCATGACCGGCGTGTCCTTTATCATGCTCTTGGTCGTGATCATCAGAAAATTGCTCCGCGGCGATCCGGTGGCCGGCTGGGCGTCGCTGATCTGCGTCATCATCTTTATCGGCGGCTTGATCATGCTCAGCCTGGGCGTAATGGGGCAGTACCTAGCCAAGGTCTACATGGAAAGCAAGCACCGGCCACACTACATTTCTAAGGAATCCAACATTCCTGACATCAAAAAGATTGATTAGTCAGACTGATGAGTCTGCTTATATAAGGAAATAGTGATAATTCAAAACTAGCTGGATCAGCTAGTTTTTTTATGCGCTTTTTTATCTTTGCTAAAAAATCACTTACAAAAGCCAAGTGATAATAATAATTTTTATATCAAGAATCCGCTATCTATGTCTTTTTGATTGAATTTACATTTCCATTAGATTATAATCAGAAGTACTATGATCAGGAATGAAGGAGTTGTGGGATGAGAAAGAAAGGTAAAATGCAAAAGAAAGATTATTGCGCACTGCTAATCATCTTTAGTGTTTTGCTAGTGGGCACGACCCTGTTTATCAAAAACTGCTACAGCAGCTATGAGCAAAAGCAAACAGCCAAAGCCCAACGGGTGGCCAAGCTGGCGGCGACTTCCTTTCTGCCGGAACTAGGCCGGTCAGAGAGCGTAGTTAAAGAAGTCGAGCGGACGACGGTGGGAACGGACGGCCAGATTGATCATTTTCAAGTGCAGGCCCAGCAGCTGGCTAACGGCTATCTTGCTGGTATTTACTTAATTCCAGCTAGTGGTCAAAGGCAGAATTATGACCGGGCTGCCAAAACCGACTTCTCGGCTAAGCCAGACTCAAGTTTAGTGAGCTATGCCCGGAAAAAACGTACTACCGTTTTTCAAGGTGGAATTAAAGCACAGGGCCAAAGCTATCTCTTAGCCTACCGGCCAGTTTTTCGCCAGGGCAAATATTGGGGCACTGCCGGCATTGCGATTAAGACGAATGCTTTTTTCTCGGTAGCCTACCGCAACCTGGAGCAGGTTGGCTACAACTATCAGATTTTAAAGTCCAAAACGCCGGCATCTAAGCAGTACCAGTTGCTGATGCAGTCAAAGGAAAAGGTTGCTAAAGGCGTCAGTTACAGTTTCCAGCCAGATGCCAAATGCAGCACTTGGAAGATCGTGGTTTCGCCAACAGACGGCTGGACTTACCGGCAAAAGGCCCAGCGCGATTCGACTTATGTGGCGCTGCTAATGGCGGCAGTTTTCCTGATTTGCATTTTAGTCGTCAACTGGCTCGCTGGTATGCGGCAAATTCAAGAAGAGGCGACGATTGATGCCTTAACCGGGATCAACAACCGGCAGGGCTTTGAGATCAAGCTCCGCCGGTTCATGCAGAGTAAGCCAAATTCGCCTTTCACCGTGGCCATGATCGACATTGACGACTTCAAGCTCTTTAACGACCTCTACGGCCACCAGGTGGGTGACCAGGTCTTGAAGCAGGTGGCTAAGAGTCTCAGTCAAGTTGCTGGAAAAAAGGGCATCGTTGGCCGGACAGGCGGGGACGAGTTCCGGGTTGCCTTTTTGGACCTAACCGCTGAAGAAAGCGAGCCGTTTATTAACCGGATTGCCCAGGCTGACTACTACTTGACCCACTACTTAAAGCAGATCAGGTACAGTCTGTCGATCGGCTACGCCGACAGCCCTAGGCAGGGGCATGGCATGCGACAGCTGCTCAACCAGGCAGACGAAGCCCTCTATGACGTAAAATTGTCCGGCAAGGGACAAGCTCAGCGCTATTCTGGTCAGGGGCAGAAGCACCTAAGGGCCCAGCTGGGCTTTACCCTCCACGATATCGCGTCGAACATTCCGGTGGCCCTGATGATCTATTCCCAAGAAGATGGGCGGATTCTGTTTGTCAACCAGGGAACCTTGCAGCTCTTAGGCTACGACAACTTGTGGGACTTTTATGACGAAGTCAACACTCAAGCCGTCCACGTCGTGGCGCCGCGGGACCTGCGACGGGTGCAGGATTGGCTGAAAAAGTTTAAAGACAACCAGCAGGAAAGTGACCAATTGAAGTACCGGGTGATCAACCGCGGCGGCGGAGAGATCAAGGTTTTGGCCAACTTCCACCTAGTAGAAAATCCGCACTATGGTCCGATCATCTATCAGACCTTGATGACAATTTAAAGGCAAAAAATTAAAACGAGGATAATCAAGCCAAAGGCTGATCATCCTCGTTTTTATATTATTAGCTGTTTTTTTGACTTAACCTAATTTTGCAAAGTACTGGTCCAGGTAAACCTTGTAGCTGACGGCCATGATGATGTTCCGCAGCATGTGTTTGTAGTCGTTGTGGTCGTGGCCGATCTCGTCGAGCTGTTCTTTATAGCCAAAAACGTAGGCCAGGACGTTTTCGAGTTCCGCCACCAGGTAGTCATAAGCGGTCTGGGTGTCGTAGCTGCTCCTTTGCAATTCAAGCCCCTTTTTGAGATCAGCCAGGGGCAGGACATTTTTAGCAATGGCGATAAAAATCAGCTCTGCTACTTGCTGGCGGCTGTAGAGCTTTTTCTTTGGGGAAAAAATCAAATCCTGCTTGACGTAGTTGCTGATCATTGACGAGGTCAGGCTGACATTGCCCAAAGGGGCCAAAACATCGTTGATGTAGCTGGCGGTTTGTTCCAGATACAGGCCCATTTGGGGCAGGTCCTGGTAGCGGGGCAGGTGGAAGTTTTGTAAAGAAGTGGTCGTAGTCATCGTTATCGTCGCCTCCAAGGAAACAATCTTACTACCTCAATTATAACAAATCTCTCACCGGTTTTTGAAAAGCTTGACAAGGGATAAATGATAATATAGACTAAGATCAGTTTTTAGAAAACCGATAACGAGGAAAACAAAAACATGAAAACGAAAATTATCGTTGACTCAGCTGCTAACATGCTGCCGGGCCAACTGGGGGATTGCCAACTGGAAGTGGTGCCCCTTTACCTGATTCAAGAAGACACCACCTGGACCGATGACGAGAGTTTTGATCCAGTGAAGTTTAACGAAAATGCCGAAAAAGGGATGAAGACTACCTCTGCCTGCCCAAGCATCAACTCTTGGATGAAGGCTTATGAAGGCGAGGATGAAATTTTTGTCATCACTATTTCGAAAAAGTTCTCAGGCAGCTACAATTCCGCTGTCCAAGCCGCTAACCTCTACCAAGAAGAGCACCCAGAAGTGAAAATTTACGTCTTTGACAGCTACGGCGCGGGCCCAGTTCAGCGCTTAGGTGCCAAAAAAATCGCCGAATTAAAGGAACAGGGTTTGGCCTTTTTGGAAATTGTCGGCGAAGTCAACGACTACTTTGAAAACCACCTGAAGACCTTTTTTGCCTTAAAGTCGGTCATTAACCTGGTTAATAATGGCCGGCTGAACCCGGTGGTGGGGAAGATGCTGGGGATGCTGAAGATTTGGGTCTATGGCTGGGCTGATGAAGGCTTGATTGAACCCTTAGGCAAGGCTAGAGGCGATAAAAAAGCCTTGGCCAGCGTGGTTGCTAAGTGCAAGGAGACTGGCTACTGCGGCGGGCGCGTAGAGATTGACCACGTCCACAACCTGGAGACGGCCAGTGACCTGCATGACTTGTACAAAAAGGAATACCCAAAGTCCAAGGTCGGAATTGACACTTGCAAGGGCCTGTGCAGCTTCTATGCTGAAGAGGGCGGCTTGATGATTGGGATTGAAATCTAAAGTATAGTAAAAAGTCAGCACCATCAGGATGCTGACTTTTTACTTGTCTTGTCTTGTCTTGTCTTGTCTTGTCTTGTCTTGTCTTGTCTTGTCTTGT
>NZ_JBJFHB010000037.1:0-9664 GCF_051893255.1 Lactobacillus sp.
AGACAAGACAAGACAAGACAAGACAAGACAAGACAAGACAAGACAAGACAAGACAAGTAAAAAGTCAGCATCCTGATGGTGCTGACTTTTTACTATACTTTAGATTTCAATCCCAATCATCAAGCCGCCCTCTTCAGCATAGAAGCTGCACAGGCCCTTGCAAGTGTCAATTCCGACCTTGGACTTTGGGTATTCCTTTTTGTACAAGTCATGCAGGTCACTGGCCGTCTCCAGGTTGTGGACGTGGTCAATCTCTACGCGCCCGCCGCAGTAGCCAGTCTCCTTGCACTTAGCAACCACGCTGGCCAAGGCTTTTTTATCGCCTCTAGCCTTGCCTAAGGGTTCAATCAAGCCTTCATCAGCCCAGCCATAGACCCAAATCTTCAGCATCCCCAGCATCTTCCCCACCACCGGGTTCAGCCGGCCATTATTAACCAGGTTAATGACCGACTTTAAGGCAAAAAAGGTCTTCAGGTGGTTTTCAAAGTAGTCGTTGACTTCGCCGACAATTTCCAAAAAGGCCAAACCCTGTTCCTTTAATTCGGCGATTTTTTTGGCACCTAAGCGCTGAACTGGGCCCGCGCCGTAGCTGTCAAAGACGTAAATTTTCACTTCTGGGTGCTCTTCTTGGTAGAGGTTAGCGGCTTGGACAGCGGAATTGTAGCTGCCTGAGAACTTTTTCGAAATAGTGATGACAAAAATTTCATCCTCGCCTTCATAAGCCTTCATCCAAGAGTTGATGCTTGGGCAGGCAGAGGTAGTCTTCATCCCTTTTTCGGCATTTTCGTTAAACTTCACTGGATCAAAACTCTCGTCATCGGTCCAGGTGGTGTCTTCTTGAATCAGGTAAAGGGGCACCACTTCCAGTTGGCAATCCCCCAGTTGGCCCGGCAGCATGTTAGCAGCTGAGTCAACGATAATTTTCGTTTTCATGTTTTTGTTTTCCTCGTTATCGGTTTTCTAAAAACTGATCTTAGTCTATATTATCATTTATCCCTTGTCAAGCTTTTCAAAAACCGGTGAGAGATTTGTTATAATTGAGGTAGTAAGATTGTTTCCTTGGAGGCGACGATAACGATGACTACGACCACTTCTTTACAAAACTTCCACCTGCCCCGCTACCAGGACCTGCCCCAAATGGGCCTGTATCTGGAACAAACCGCCAGCTACATCAACGATGTTTTGGCCCCTTTGGGCAATGTCAGCCTGACCTCGTCAATGATCAGCAACTACGTCAAGCAGGATTTGATTTTTTCCCCAAAGAAAAAGCTCTACAGCCGCCAGCAAGTAGCAGAGCTGATTTTTATCGCCATTGCTAAAAATGTCCTGCCCCTGGCTGATCTCAAAAAGGGGCTTGAATTGCAAAGGAGCAGCTACGACACCCAGACCGCTTATGACTACCTGGTGGCGGAACTCGAAAACGTCCTGGCCTACGTTTTTGGCTATAAAGAACAGCTCGACGAGATCGGCCACGACCACAACGACTACAAACACATGCTGCGGAACATCATCATGGCCGTCAGCTACAAGGTTTACCTGGACCAGTACTTTGCAAAATTAGGTTAAGTCAAAAAAACAGCTAATAATATAAAAACGAGGATGATCAGCCTTTGGCTTGATTATCCTCGTTTTAATTTTTTGCCTTTAAATTGTCATCAAGGTCTGATAGATGATCGGACCATAGTGCGGATTTTCTACTAGGTGGAAGTTGGCCAAAACCTTGATCTCTCCGCCGCCGCGGTTGATCACCCGGTACTTCAATTGGTCACTTTCCTGCTGGTTGTCTTTAAACTTTTTCAGCCAATCCTGCACCCGTCGCAGGTCCCGCGGCGCCACGACGTGGACGGCTTGAGTGTTGACTTCGTCATAAAAGTCCCACAAGTTGTCGTAGCCTAAGAGCTGCAAGGTTCCCTGGTTGACAAACAGAATCCGCCCATCTTCTTGGGAATAGATCATCAGGGCCACCGGAATGTTCGACGCGATATCGTGGAGGGTAAAGCCCAGCTGGGCCCTTAGGTGCTTCTGCCCCTGACCAGAATAGCGCTGAGCTTGTCCCTTGCCGGACAATTTTACGTCATAGAGGGCTTCGTCTGCCTGGTTGAGCAGCTGTCGCATGCCATGCCCCTGCCTAGGGCTGTCGGCGTAGCCGATCGACAGACTGTACCTGATCTGCTTTAAGTAGTGGGTCAAGTAGTAGTCAGCCTGGGCAATCCGGTTAATAAACGGCTCGCTTTCTTCAGCGGTTAGGTCCAAAAAGGCAACCCGGAACTCGTCCCCGCCTGTCCGGCCAACGATGCCCTTTTTTCCAGCAACTTGACTGAGACTCTTAGCCACCTGCTTCAAGACCTGGTCACCCACCTGGTGGCCGTAGAGGTCGTTAAAGAGCTTGAAGTCGTCAATGTCGATCATGGCCACGGTGAAAGGCGAATTTGGCTTACTCTGCATGAACCGGCGGAGCTTGATCTCAAAGCCCTGCCGGTTGTTGATCCCGGTTAAGGCATCAATCGTCGCCTCTTCTTGAATTTGCCGCATACCAGCGAGCCAGTTGACGACTAAAATGCAAATCAGGAAAACTGCCGCCATTAGCAGCGCCACATAAGTCGAATCGCGCTGGGCCTTTTGCCGGTAAGTCCAGCCGTCTGTTGGCGAAACCA
Source organism: Lactobacillus sp. (assembly GCF_051893255.1). GTDB lineage: Bacteria > Bacillota > Bacilli > Lactobacillales > Lactobacillaceae > Lactobacillus. The sequence goes on from NZ_JBJFHB010000037.1 coordinate 2,655, forward strand.
CGATCTTCCAAGTGCTGCATTTGGCATCTGGCTGGAAACTGTAACTGACGCCTTTAGCAACCTTTTCCTTTGACTGCATCAGCAACTGGTACTGCTTAGATGCCGGCGTTTTGGACTTTAAAATCTGATAGTTGTAGCCAACCTGCTCCAGGTTGCGGTAGGCTACCGAGAAAAAAGCATTCGTCTTAATCGCAATGCCGGCAGTGCCCCAATATTTGCCCTGGCGAAAAACTGGCCGGTAGGCTAAGAGATAGCTTTGGCCCTGTGCTTTAATTCCACCTTGAAAAACGGTAGTACGTTTTTTCCGGGCATAGCTCACTAAACTTGAGTCTGGCTTAGCCGAGAAGTCGGTTTTGGCAGCCCGGTCATAATTCTGCCTTTGACCACTAGCTGGAATTAAGTAAATACCAGCAAGATAGCCGTTAGCCAGCTGCTGGGCCTGCACTTGAAAATGATCAATCTGGCCGTCCGTTCCCACCGTCGTCCGCTCGACTTCTTTAACTACGCTCTCTGACCGGCCTAGTTCCGGCAGAAAGGAAGTCGCCGCCAGCTTGGCCACCCGTTGGGCTTTGGCTGTTTGCTTTTGCTCATAGCTGCTGTAGCAGTTTTTGATAAACAGGGTCGTGCCCACTAGCAAAACACTAAAGATGATTAGCAGTGCGCAATAATCTTTCTTTTGCATTTTACCTTTCTTTCTCATCCCACAACTCCTTCATTCCTGATCATAGTACTTCTGATTATAATCTAATGGAAATGTAAATTCAATCAAAAAGACATAGATAGCGGATTCTTGATATAAAAATTATTATTATCACTTGGCTTTTGTAAGTGATTTTTTAGCAAAGATAAAAAAGCGCATAAAAAAACTAGCTGATCCAGCTAGTTTTGAATTATCACTATTTCCTTATATAAGCAGACTCATCAGTCTGACTAATCAATCTTTTTGATGTCAGGAATGTTGGATTCCTTAGAAATGTAGTGTGGCCGGTGCTTGCTTTCCATGTAGACCTTGGCTAGGTACTGCCCCATTACGCCCAGGCTGAGCATGATCAAGCCGCCGATAAAGATGATGACGCAGATCAGCGACGCCCAGCCGGCCACCGGATCGCCGCGGAGCAATTTTCTGATGATCACGACCAAGAGCATGATAAAGGACACGCCGGTCATGAAGATCCCCATCCATGACGACAAGGTCAATGGCACTAGGGAGAAGTTGATGATCCCATCGATAGCGTACTTAAACAGCTTCCAGAAGTTCCACTTGCTTTCGCCAGCAACTCTTTCCACGTTTTCATAAGGCAGCCAGTAGGTCTTAAAACCGACCCAGCCAAAGATCCCCTTAGAGAAGCGGTTGTATTCGCTCATTTCCACGATGGCATCGACCATCTCCCGCCGCATCAAGCGGAAGTCCCGGGCCCCGTCAACAACGTCGGCATCGGAGATCTTGTTGATGATCTGGTAAAACTTGTGGGCAAACCAGCTTCTGATCGGCGGCTCCCCCGTCCGGTTTTCCCGGCGGGTCGCCACGCTGTCGTATTCCCCAGAATCCAGAATCTTGATCATTTCCGGCAAGAGGGCTGGCGGGTCCTGGAGGTCCGCATCCATCACGGCCACATAGTCGCCGTGGGCGTTGACGAAGCCAGCATACATAGCGGCTTCCTTGCCGAAGTTTCTTGAAAAAGAAATGTAAAAGACGTGGGGATCTTTTTCCGCCAGGTCCTTCATGATTTCCAGGGTCTTGTCCCGTGAGCCATCGTTGACCAGGATGATTTCGTAGTCATCCGGCAATTTTTCCAAAACTTCCTTGGCTACTGGGTAAAAAAGGGGCAGCGCCGCTTCTTCGTTGTAGCAAGGAACGATAATCGAAATTTTTCTCATTGCTTGTCTGCTTTCTCTAACTTTTTATCTTTCTTCTCTATTATTCTACTCGTTTGTTTTTTCTGCTTTTTCTTTTTGTCTTTTAACTAAAAAGTATGCCAGTAAGATCAACAGGCCGGGCCAGGCTAAAAGTGAAATGGCGATAATCAGCTTCATCACGATTGACTCATTAAAGGTCAAGTAGGCCACGTTTTTGCCAACTTTGCTTGCAACTTTTGGCGCCCCGATCCGGTTGTGCTGGTAGCTGGTCAGCGTTTTGCCGTTGACTACCAGGTTAGATTGGTGGTAGGTCACGACGGGCAGGCGCTGGGCCTTGCCCTGCTTGCTCTTCCAAGTGATCTTTAGTCCGCCCTTGATGGTCTTGACCTTGACCTTCTTGCGAAGTTTTTGGCTTAAAACCGACTTCTTGTAGGCCATTTCCGCCTTCAAGGTTTGATTTTTGACGTATTCTTTCTTCTTATAGCCTTCAGCCCAGCCCTTAATAACGGGCTTCGGGTCTTGTTTGTAAATTGGCAAATAGTCGGCTACCGACTTCTGCGTCACCGTCAAAAAGGCGCTAAGGTCTTCCGTGTGGGTTTGGGCGTTAGCCTGCTTCAAGGCCTTGACTCGCTCTTTCTTCAGCTTTTTGCGGGCTTGGTCGCTCAGCTTCTTGCGCTCTTTTTGGGTCAAATAGGTGCTGAGCTTGCTCCCCAGCTGGGTGTTGGCGTTGTTTTTAACGCCGGCAATGTAGCCCTTCCAGGCATCCTCATTCAAGTATAGCACGGCGCTATCGATGCTGACCAAGGCGGCCGCGACCAGCACTGGGTAAACGAACCATTTGCCCTTAGCCTTTTTTAAAAAGCCTTCTGCACTCAGGGCCAAGCCGATCATTAACAGCGGGTAGGCGATGCAGGTGAAGCGGGCCGGGAATTGCAAAAATCTGGCCAAAAAGGGCAGGCGGTTAGAAATGTGGCTCCAAGGCAAGAGCTTAGAAGCTAAGAAGAGCCAAAAAGTCCCATACAAGGTGATGATGGTGTTCAGCTTATTGTCCTTGTGCTTCCACAAAACGTAAATGGCTTGGGCCAAAAAGATGTAAAAGAGCCAGTAAGTCAGCCCGGTTCTTTGGTTGTAGCCAAGGAGGCCGTGAGGACTTGGCCAGACGCTGGTGTGGCTCAGCTTAAGAGCATTTTTGCTCATTGACATGGTGGCTGGAGCCGCCAGGGTGTTGGTTTTTGACAGCCAGAGCAGCGGCGCCAGGGTGTTCAGGGTGAGCAGCAGGGCTAGGCCAACCGCCTTGGCTGTCTCCACTAGGATTTTTTGCTTGGCGCTTTTTGCTGGATGCTTGACCAAGGCGTAGATCCAGGCTGGCAAGAGGAAGGCCATGTACATGACCGCCGTTAACAGGTGGGTTTCTAGCGCCAGGCTCATGAGCAGGGCCAGCTTGATCCAGTGAACCGGCTTTTCCCGGTCAAAGACCAGGTCATAGGCCACAATCAGGCCAAAGGGCATGATGGCCGCACTGATCCCAGAAAAGTTGGTTGCGATTTGCCAGCGGGGCAGCCATCCGATGGTCATGTAAAGCAGGGCTAGCGGCGTTGCTACGCTCCGTCTCGCCTTAAACTTGCGCAGGGCCCAGTACATGCTGGTCCCGCCCAGGCTGAAGACCAAGAAGGAGCTGACGATCTGGTATCTGTACCAGGTCTTGACCGCCAGCACCAGCAGCCCATTTAAATAGGCAAATAAGGGCCCGTAGAGGGCGTTGATCACCCGGCCGGAGTGATTATACCCATACAAGCTCATCAGCCAGCTAAAGTTGCCGTGCTTGATCTGCTGGGCCGTTTCAAAGAAACGGTTATAGTGAAAAATCGTGTCTGACCCGATAATGACGTTGCCTGTCCGGGATTGCCGGTAAGCAAAATAGGCCGCTAAGCCAATAATTGCCAGATATGGCAGGCCAGCAAGCCAGTAATGATGTTTACTTGAAATATTTTCCGTATTCTCTTTTTCCTGATTCATCTTTCTTCCAATCTGTTTACACTTCTTCGATCTATCCTGCTTGCTGACTGTTAACACTATAATCCAGTCAAGCCAAGCTTGTCCTGACATTTTGTAAGAAAAAGCTATCTTTTTATCTACAAAGTCAAATATATAGTAAATCTATTCACCAGCGCTTTCAAGTGCCGAAAAAACGGCTTTACCTCTTTTTAATCATAGCTTTTTCTATATCTTTACGTAATCGTATATTTTAGATACCAAAAAAGCAGTCGAGGGTTCGACTGCTTTTCAGGTAGTGTATATGTTGTGTATATCAGGGAAAGAAAAATATAAGAAATATGAGTTATAGAAGAGTTCTCCATCTCTTCTATAGTTCTAACTATACCGGCCATTTTTGAACATTCTATGATCAAGTTGGTGCGGATCAATGAAATTAAAAAATAACGTTGTTATTTTTGACTGTTATTTTCTAGTAAAGAAAACGTATTCTTGGCAGAAATTGGCAATTTCTTGTATCTTTTTTAGGGTTATAGGTTTATAATTATTACCTGTTATGTACCTTTAAAAAATATCTACTACAAGGAGAACAAGATTTTGATGCACAACTTGTTAAATGAGTTCTTTTCTACTGGACTCATGATTCTGTTCGGTGTGGGAGTACACTGCGATGACGTTTTGAACAAGACTAAGTACCACGGTTCTGGCCACATTTTTGCCATTACTACTTGGTCATTCGGCATTACCGCCTGCCTCTTTATCTTCGGCGGCGTTTGCATGAACCCTGCAATGGCTCTTTGCCAAGCTATTTTGGGCTTGATCCCATGGTCAAGCTTTATCCCTTACACGATCGCTGAATTCCTCGGCGCCTTCGCTGGTGCCTTGCTGGCCTACTTCATGTACGCAGACCACTTCAAGGCTTCAGAAGGCACGATCGATGGGATTGCAACGAGAAACATCTTCTCAACCAACCCTAACGAACGCAACTTGCCTCGTAACTGGATGGTCGAAATGATCGCCACTACCATCTTCTTGACTGGTATCTTGGCTATCGTTGCCAACTACGAAAAGTTTGGCTTCACTCCACTCCTTGTGGGTCTCTTGGTATGGGCAATCGGTATGGGCCTTGGCGGTACTACTGGCTTCGCCATGAACCAAGCCCGGGACCTTGGTCCTCGTTTGGCTTACCAAATCTTGCCAATCAAGAACAAGGCTAACAACGACTGGCAATACGGTCTGCTTGTTCCTGGTACTGCTCCATTCGTTGGCGCAGTTTTGGCCGCAGCCATCGTTAAGTACTACTTGAAGCTGCACATCTAATAGCAAAAGCGCTGGATTTGATCCAGCGCTTTTTATTTTTCCCCTGACATGGTAGCCACGACCTTTTTCTCGATGTCCTTGACCCCCAGCATGGTAGCCACGACTTTTTTCTCGATGTCCTTGACCCCTGACATGGTAGCCACGACCTTTTTGGCCGTGGCTAACTACACTAGGGGGAAGCAACAACCAAAAATCGCCGTGGCTACCTACACTTGGGGGAAGCGACGTCCCAAAACGGCCGTGGCTAACTACATTAGGGGGAAGCAACAGCCAAAAACGGCTTCGATCGTTTCCGACGTCAGATCGCCCTACTCTACCTGTCCGCCGCTTACTAGCAAAATCTGGTCAGCCAGCCTTTGGGCTAACCGCAAGTCGTGCAGGACCAGGCAGATGGTTAGGCCACGCTCTTTGTTGATCTTTTTGCTTAAGGTTAAAAATTCTTCCTGAAAGCGGAGGTCCATGTTGTTGGTCGGTTCATCTAATAAGAGTAGCTCCGGTTCTTGCACCAGGGCGCAGGCCAGCCACACCCGCTGCTTCTGTCCGCCCGATAAGGCCGACATGGATCGGTCCCGCAGCTCAGACAATCCTAGTTCAGCCACAACCTCTTCCACCACCTGGTCTACCTGGTTAGAAAAAAGCGAGTAGTACGGCAAGCGGCCAGCCGCCACGACCTCTTCCACGGTCAAATCCCCGTACAACCGGCTTTCTTGTTCCATCAGGGCCACTTTTTGGGCGAAATCCTTTTTAGAAAAAGCATCGTAAGGCTGACCATTTAGAAAAAGTTGTCCACTTTGCGGTTCAAGCTGCCGGGCCAGCAATTTCAAGAGGGTCGACTTGCCCGACCCATTTTCACCAACAATCGCCGTAATCTGCCCAGTTGGAATTTCAAACGACGCCTCGCTAAGTATGGGGCGTTTTTTGTATGAAAAAGTAACCTTCTCTGCTTTAATCATTTTTCCCCTCCCGCACCAGCAAGTAAATCAAAACCGGGCCGCCAACGATGGCCAAAAGTAAAGTTGCTGATAGTTCATTGAAGACCAGCCGGCCAAGAGTATCGGCTACTGCCAAAATGGCGCTGCCGGCAAGCAGAGTTAATGGCAACTGATTCTTCCCCTTGGGGTCCAGCAGCCGGGCCAGTTGCGGGGCCAGGATGCCTAAAAAGAATACCGGTCCTAGACTAGCCGTGGCCGCTGCCGCCAAAAAGGCCGCGATAGCTAACAAGATCAGCCGCAGCTTGCCAGCCTCAATCCCCCAGGACTGCAGCTTTTCGTCGCTGAACTTCAAATAGGTCAAACTCGGCGCCAGGATGGTTGCAGCTGCTAAAAGTGGCACCGCCAAGAAGACCACAGTTAGGCTGCTGGTCCAGTTGCTGGTCGCCAGACTCATGCCGCTTTGCCCCGTCACCTCTTCCAAGGCGCTGAAGCAGGCGTTCAGGCCTAGACCGGCCAAAATTAGCCGGTCTGGAGAGATTTTTTGCGAAAAATAAAATAGCAAAACGATGGTCAAGCCGCCCCCAATGAAGGCAGCCAAGATCTTGCCCAGGTAAAGGCCGGGAAATAAAATTCCAAAAAAGAGGGCAAAAAAGTTAGCTGAAGCTGACACCCCGATGATGCCGGGGTCGGCGACAACGTTCCGCAAAGCCGCCTGCAAGAGCAGGCCACTGACCCCAATGGCCGCCCCGCCGATCAAGGCTGCTAGCAGTCGCGGCAGGCGGAGGTTGACGATGATCAGGGAGGCGTTGGCTCCTAAATTCACAAAGAGGGCTGCCAAGCTGGAGGCCACAATCGCCGCCTGCAAGGCCAAATAAGCCCAAAATATTTTATTTCTCATGATTATTTCCC
>NZ_JBJFHB010000038.1:0-9500 GCF_051893255.1 Lactobacillus sp.
GATTAGGCTTCTTCAAATTCGATGATGCTCTTGGTGGAAATGTAAGCCGGCGCAAATTCACCCCGGTTGTATTTTTCCACTTTCATGAATTCGCCCTTTGAGGACAAGACGTATTCAGCCAGTTCATCCAGACTCTTGAACTGGTCAGTGTAGAAGGTGCCCTTTTCGGTTACCAGCTTAAACTTGCCTTCAAACAGCTCCCGCCGCTTGGCGTAGTTTTGCTGGCGGTTATTTTGGTAATTGTTCTTTTGGTAGCCTTGGCGGTTGTTCTGGTAGCCATTCTTTTGGTAGCCATTTTGCCGGTTGTTTCTGCCTGGCCGGCGGTTGCTCCGGCGATCATCATCGCGCTTGCGCACGACAAAGCCGCGATTATCTTCTTCAGAACTTTCTTTTGCTGCTTTTTCAGGCTTTGCTTCTGCCTTAGTTTCTACTTCAGCTTCTGTTTCCGCTTTTTCTTCTTTAACTTCGCTCGGAGTTTCTACCGCTTCGGTCTTTTCTTCAGCCTTGGCAGTTGGCTTTGCTTCTGCCTTCTCGTCTACTTCAGGCTTAGCTTCTTCTTGGTCATCAAAGCTGAATGGCAGTTCAACTGCTGGGTGTTCTTTCAGCTTGTCATCTGGCCGCGGCGCCTTCTTGACGAAGACTGGGCCTGTAACCTTCTTTTCTTCCGGCTCTTCAGCTGCTTCTAATTGTTCTTCTTTGACCTCTTCAGTCTTCTCGACTTTTTCTTCGTCCTTTTCTACAGGCACAGTTTCAGTCTTTGCTTCTTTTGGCTCTTCGACTGGAGTTTCTTCGGTTTTCTCTTCTTTGACTTCTGCCTTAGGAGCTTCTTCTACCTTAGCTTCAGCTACTGGAGGCTTCTCTTCCTTCACTGCTGCTTCAGGCTCAGCCTTAGCCGCCTCTTCGGCTTCAAAGTGGTCGTGGATGTACTGGATGGCACTTGGCCCCCAGTACTTCTTGTTGTGGTTCTTCTCGTCGATGAAGTCCGGCTTGATTTCCTTGTGTTCTCTGATAAAAATTCTCAGCTTCTTCTTGCCGATTCCGGTCGTTTCGGCGATGGCGTTGATGTCCAAGAGGCCATTGTCCGTTGCCGGCGATGCCACCGACTTGGGCAAGACCTTGCCTAGGTCCTGAAAGATCTGCCCTACCGCTCGCTCATCGTAGAACTTATTCCCCTTTGGGTCAACCAAGGTTGGCTTGAACTTGAACTTCATATTGATTAAGTAATAAACCTGCTGCTGTGAAACCTTTGCCAATTTAGCGATTTGATCCATTGAATAGTATTGTTGTGCCATTGTCTTTTCCTCAAAAATATCTAGTGATGCTTAGTTAAAAATACGATAATTCATTATTAATTTTACTTCACTTTAAGAGAAAATGCTCGAAATTCACAAAAAGGCCACTCTCCAATGGAGAGCAGCCTTTAAAAACTATTCAGCAAAGATTACCAGTCGTAGTCTTCGGTGTCTTGCTTGCCTAAGCCAGTTGCGGCGTCAAGCATGATTCTTTGCTCAAAGTGTGCAACGTTGAGCTTGGTTTCCTTAACCATGTCTGGGTTTACGGAGACGTAGTCAATTCCGCTTCTTACCAAGAATTCAGTGAAGTCTGGGTATTCTGATGGAGCTTGACCACAGATTGATACCGTCTTGCCATCCTTGTGAGCAACCTTAATGAGGTGACGGATTGCCCGCTTTACAGCCAAGTTACGTTCATCGTAGAGGGCAGAAACAGCGTCGTTGTTGCGGTCAGTCCCCATGATCAGCATGGTCAAGTCATTTGACCCGATGGAGTAGCCATCAACGTACTTGTTGAACTTGTCAGCCAGGATAATGTTGGATGGAATTTCAGCCATCATGAAGATCTTGAAGTCGCGACTGCGTTCCAAGCCTTCGTCAGCCATGATCTTCGTAACCTTTTCAGCTTCTTCAGTCGTTCTGCAGAATGGGATCATGACGTTCAAGTTCTTCAAGCCGAATTCATTTCTTACCTTCTTGACAGCTTCCAGTTCCAGCTTGAAGGCTTCAATGTACTTCGGGTCGTAGTAGCGACTTGCCCCGCGCCAGCCAAGCAGGTCAGCTGGTTCGTGCGGTTCGTACTTCTCCCCGCCCTTCAAGTTCCGGTATTCGCTGGACTTGAAGTCAGAGAATCTCAAGACAACTGGTCTTGGGTTCATGGCCCGGCAAACCTTGCTGATGCCGTTAGCCAATTCGTTAACGACTCTTTCTGGGTGACCAGTTTCAATCAGGTAGAGTGGGTGTTGGTGGATGTAGGTCGTCCACAAGAATTCTTCCCGCATCAAGCCAATCCCGTCAGCTGGTAAAGTAGAGTACTTTTCAGCCAGGTCTGGGTCACCCAGGTTCATCATGACTCTAGTAGCGGTTGGTGGGAAGTATTCAGCTGCAGCCATTGGCGCGCCGGTGTTTTCCTTCTTTGGCTTAACCACTTCGTCAGCCACGCCTTGGTAAACGACACCGTTCTTGGCGTCAACCGTTACTTCTTGGCCAGTCTTCAAAATTCTAGTTGCAAAAGTCCCGCGGCTGGCCGTCCCAACGATACATGGAATCTGCATCTCTCTTGAAACGATCGCTGCGTGGCAGGTCATCCCACCGTTGTTGGTAACAATCGCAGCTGCCTTCTTCATGGCTGGTACCCAGTCTGGAGAAGTCATCAAGGTTACCAGGATTTCGCCTTCCTTGAATTCGCTGATGTGACTTGGGTCGTCGATGACGTGAACGATACCAGAAGCAACGCCTGGGCTGGCTGGCAGACCCTTAACCAGAACCTTGTTGGAGCTTGGAGTAACTTCTTTGTCCTCTGCTTCAGCCCCTTCCTTCTTTCTTTGGGACCAAACGGTTTCTGGACGGGCTTGAACGAGCCAGAGCTTGTCATCTTGGTCACGAGACCATTCCATGTCCATGTAGCAGCCATAGTGCTTTTCAATTTGCTTTGCGTAGCCAGCTAATTCAATAACTTGTTCATCGGTCAAGCAGGCACTCTTAGCAACGTCTTCTGGAACGTCTCTTTGTTCAACGCCCCCACCTGGCAAGCGGATCAATTCAATGTTCTTGTTGTTGATCGTCTTGTTGGTGATCTTCATGCTGTCCTTGTCAACTTCGAAGTTGTCTGGGGTAACCGTCCCTTGAACGATGTATTCACCAAGACCCCATGACCCTTCGATCATGACCTTGGTGTCGTCACCGTTAGCAACGTTAACCGTGAACATAACCCCGGCTGACTTAGAGAAGGCCATCATTTGTACAGCAGCTGACAAAGCAACCTTTTCTTGTGGGAAGTTTTGCTTGATCCGGTAGTAAGTTGCCCGGTCAGTAAACAGTGATGCGTAGCAGTCTTGAACCTTGCGGATGACGTCCTTGCGGCCGCGAACATTAAGGTAAGTGTCTTGTTCGCCAGCAAAGGAGGCATCTGGCAAGTCTTCGGCCGTTGCACTTGACCGAACGGCTACGTATGGCTCGTTTTGCCCAGTCATCTTAGCCAAAGCGTCATAAGAGCTACCGATGTCTTCTGCCAAGTCTTCTGGCATTGGAGCTTCTCTCATGATCTTTCTAATTTGGCTGCAGACCCGGTGAAGTTCTTCTGAATCTTCTGGGTCCTTCAAAGTAGCAAGCAAGGCATTTACCTTGTCGTTTAAGCCGTTGACTTCCATGAAGTGCCGGTAGCCGTGTGCAGTCGTCGCAAAGCCGTAAGGCACTGGAACGTCAGTCCCTGAAGTCAATTCACCTAATGATGATGATTTACCGCCAACCAGAGGCACATCGGCCCGGCGCAGTTGGTTGAACCAAAGAACATATGCATTTTCACGTTCTTCTTGAGTTAATTCTTTCTTGTCATTAACTTCCATTATTTTCACCTCATGTCACTTGGCTTGTAAGCCTTTTCACTTTTCACTGTCTATTATTGTCTTTTTGTGAAAAAAAGTCAAGGGTGATTTGGGAATTTTTACCAAGATTTTTTGTAACCGTTTCCTTTGCCGAATTTGTTGCATTTTAAAAAATCTTAACTATGATAAAAAAAGAGATGTTAAATATATTATTCACAAGGTAATTTTTCCTGTATATTTTTTATTGGCCATTAGCCCCGTGATATCAAGCTTCTTTACAAGGACTTTTCACTTTTTCAAAAATATGCTCGATCAGTTTTAAGCAAAAATGAGCATAAAAAAGCAGATACCTGTCAGTTAACAGATATCTGCTTTTGCATTTACTTAATTCAGATGCAATTTCTGGGTAATTCTGGTAATCCGGCTGCCCAAAATTCGCTCAGCTAGCCCCATCTTGAGGCTGAGGCCGCCGTAAACAACGATGCCGGCTAAGACCCCCAGCCCGCACAAGATCATGGCTGAGAAGCGCATGTCTGGGCTAATGAAGCGCCCTGCCACTTTAACGGTCAAGCTGACCGCCAAAAACATCAGGATGGAGAAAGTGGCAATCCCGATAAAGCGGCGCATAGTCCGGTCCGCCTGGAAGCGGTACTTGACCTTTAAGTGCTTCAAGGCACAGAAGATCACGACCAGCATCCCGATATTGGTGGCTAAGAGTGGCCCATAGACCTTGGCTAGGCGAATCATTGGGTACTGGAAGATGCTTTTGACTACCAAGCCAATGATCAAGTAGCGAATGGCGTACATGTTCTCATCTAAGCCTTGCAAAATCGCCATCAAGACCGTGAACAGGCCCAAGCTGATCGCCGTAAAGGAAGACAGGTATAAGACCTTGACCCCCAGAGCATCAGGACCATAGAAGATGGTGTAAAGAGGCTTAGCGATCGCAGCCATGCCCAGAGACGCTGGCATCAAGACAAACAAGAAGAGCTCCAGGGTGTTGGAAATCTGCTTAGAGATGTCCTTATAATCCCGCCGGGCATGAGCAGCTGACAAAAGCGGAATTGCCGTCACTGCCATGGAAGTGGCGAGAGACACCACGATCATGATCAGCTTGTTGGCATTCAGCCCGAACAAGGCATACCAACTTTCGATCGTGTTATAGTGCACGCCAGGCATGAAGCTGGCAATCATTGGGTGGAAGGTGTACTGGTCCACCAGCTGGAAGATGTTGATCCCCGCGTCAATGATGATAAAGGGAATCGACTGCTGGATAATTTCAAACAGCAAGCTGTTTGTGGACACCCGCAGATCATTATTAGAATGCGCCAAGAGCGGTCTCAGCTGTCTTCTTTGTCTGAGGTAAAACCAAAGCAGCATCCCGATGGCAAAAATCGCCCCGATAGCAGCCGCCAGGTTGGACTGAGTAACAGCATCCACATAATTGCCGTGCTGAACCTGCATGATGATGTAGGCCGTTGCTAGCATCCAGATGACCCGGGCCAATTGCTCGACAAACTGCGACATGGCACTAGGCATCATGTTGTTAAAGCCTTGAAAATACCCTCTCAGGATACTGAGGATGGGGATGATCAAGACGGCAACGGCTAGACTGCGGATTACGGGTACTTCTTGCGGGTTGTAGCCAGACAGCGGCAAGGCCAAGAAGTACATGCAGGCCGCCGAGATAATGCCAAAGACCGCCATTAAGCTCAAGCCATGCTTGAACAGCCTTTGCCCTACCCCATACTCGTTTAAGGCATTATACTTGGCAATTTGCTTGGCGATTGCCCCGGGAATGCCGGCAGTCGAAATGATGATAAAGAGACTGTAGATGTTGTAGCTTTTTGCCGTCAGCGAGTTGGCCAGGTTGCCATAAGGGCCCATCCAGGCATACCAAGGGATGATGTAGATTGCCCCCAGAATCCGCGATAGGATTGAGCCAAAAGTCATCCAAGCCGAGCCTTTTAAGAGCTGGGCTTGCGAGTTGCTCTGTGATTTTGTTTTTGCCATAAAACTTCCCTAATCTTCAAATACTTCAACCTCTTATCATATTACGGATTTAAGGCGAAATATACCCCAATTTGTTTTTTTAGGAAAATTTTAGATTATTTGGCAACAATATTGACAATCTTGTTTGGAACTACGATGACCTTCTTGATTTCCTTGCCATCGGTAAATTCCTTAACGTGTGGCAGGGCCAAGGCAGCAGCTTGGGCGTCTTCACGGCTTGCGTCCTTAGCAATGGTGAAGGTGCCACGCTTCTTGCCGTTAACCGTTACGGCCATTTCGACGGTGCTTTCAACCAGCTTGCTTGCGTCGTAAGTTGGCCATGGAGCCAGCTGAACGCTTTCGTCGTGGCCGAAGACTTGCCAGATTTCTTCCATCATGTGCGGAGCAACTGGGGCCAACAGCTTGACGAAGCCTTCTGCGTATTCGCGAGGGATCTTGTCCACCTTTTGGCAGGCATTCATGAAGACCATCATTTGAGAAATCGCGGTGTTGAAGCGCAGTTCTTCAAAGTGTTCGGTAACCGTCTTAACGGTTTCGTTGTAGATCTTGTCTAGCTTGCCGTCGTTTTCGTCAACCACCTTTTCAGATGGGATTGGGTCGAGGTCTAAGTCGTTGACAAAAGTCCGCCATACCCGGTCTAAGAACTTCTTGACGCCGGAAGGACCGTTGTCGTCCCAGTCGATGGATGCGTTCAGTGGCCCCATGAACATTTCGTAAGTCCGCAGGGAGTCGGCACCGTATTCGTCAACGACGTCATCTGGGTTAACCACGTTGCCGCGAGACTTAGACATCTTTTCATGGTTCTTCAAGATCAAGCCTTGGTTGTAGAGCTTTTGGAATGGTTCCTTGGTTGGCACAACGCCCAAGTCGTACAAGAACTTGTGCCAGAATCTTGCGTAAAGGAGGTGAAGCGTTGCGTGTTCAGCCCCGCCGATGTAAAGGTCAACTGGCATCCAGCGCTTCAAGAGCTCTGGGTCAGCCAAGGCCTTGTCGTTATGCGGATCAACATAGCGGAGGAAGTACCAGCTAGAACCTGCCCATTGCGGCATGGTGTTGGTTTCGCGCTTGCCCTTTCTGCCGTTTTCGTCAACCACGTTGACCCAGTCGGTCAAGTTGGCCAATGGGCTTTCTGGCGTACCAGATGGCTGGATGTTGGTTTCCTTTGGCAAGGTTAATGGCAATTCGTCTTCTGGAACCAGCGTCGTTTCGCCGTCTTCCCAGTGGATGACTGGAATTGGCTCACCCCAGTAGCGCTGACGGGAGAAGTTCCAGTCACGCATCTTGTAGTTGACCTTCTTTTCGCCAACTTCGTGGTCAGTCAGCCATTCAACCATCTTTTCCTTGGCTTCGTCATTGTGAAGGCCATTCAAGAAGTCAGAGTTGACGTGAGCACCGTCACCGGCAAAGGCTTCCTTAGTGATGTCGCCGCCTTCAACGACTTGCTTGATTGGCAGGTGGAACTTGGTAGCAAAGGCGTAGTCACGTTCATCGTGAGCTGGTACGGCCATGACGGCACCAGTCCCGTAAGTTGCCAAAACGTAGTCAGAGATCCAGATTGGCACAGCTTCGCCGTTAACTGGGTTGATCGCATATGCGCCGGTGAAGACGCCAGTCTTGTCCTTATTGAGATCGGTTCTTTCCAGGTCAGACTTAGATTCGATAGACTTGATGTAGGCTTCAACGGCTTCTTTTTGTTCTGGAGTAGTAATTTCCTTAACCAGTTCGTTTTCTGGTGCCAAAACCGTGTATGAGCAGCCAAAGAGGGTGTCTGGACGGGTGGTGAAGACGTCAAAGCTCTTGTCGGTATCCTTAACTTTGAAGGTAACTTGGGCACCAACTGAGCGGCCGATCCAGTTTCTTTGCATTTCCTTGATTGGTTCTGGCCAGTCTAAGTCGTCCAAGTCGTCCAGCAAGCGGTCAGCATAAGCCGTGATCCGCAACATCCATTGGCGCATCTTTCGGCGGTAAACTGGGAAGCCGCCCCGTTCAGTCTTGCCGTCGATGACTTCTTCGTTAGCCACAACCGTACCTAGGTCTGGTGACCAGTTAACTGGCACTTCAGCTTCATAAGCTAGGCCCTTTTTGTACATTTGTTCAAAAATCCACTGGGTCCACTTGTAGTAGTTTGGATCAGTGGTCTTGATTTCCCGGTCCCAGTCGTATGAAAAGCCCAAGGCTTGAAGTTGTTCTTTAAAGTGGGCAATGTTTTGGTCAGTAAAAGTTGCCGGGTCATTGCCAGTTTGCAAAGCGTATTGTTCTGCTGGCAGACCAAAGGCATCCCAGCCCATTGGGTGAAGGACATTGTAGCCTTGAGCCCGCTTCATTCTGGCCATGATGTCAGTAGCAGTGTAGCCTTCTGGGTGACCAACGTGCAGACCCTTGCCAGATGGGTAAGGGAACATGTCCAATACGTAATACTTTGGCTTTTCTGGGTCAGTCCCAGTCTTAAAAGTCTTGTGGTCAAGCCAATACTTTTGCCACTTCTTTTCGACAACTTTGTGGTTGTACATTCTGTGTAATCCTTTCCAAAAAACAAAAAAGTCCTATGCAAACACATAGGACGAGTTATTTCGCGGTACCACCTAAGTTCCACGCCAAACGGCGTGACCCTCAAAGTTTCTTAAAGCGAAACAACACTAACGGCCATTAACAGGCAAGTTCGAAAGTCCGCTTGCAAGCCTTGCAGCAACCGGCTCTTCTCTTGGGCAAGCTGAACTTTCTACTACTCCTTAGCCTTTTATTTTTTCTTGATAATGATTATACTTTACCACATGAAGCGGATTTTACCAAGAGAGAAAGTGAGTTTCAGATGATAAGTTCGGAAAAAAAGTTGAGCGGCTGGGCCTGGGGAGTGCTGTTTGCCGGCTGGACCTGGCTGGTCGTGAGCGGCAGTTCCTTTATTAAGGCCTTTGACCAGGTCCTTTATCAGGCGGTTAAAAACAATAACGTGGCCGAGCGCCGGCTGGTCATCGCCGTTACACAGCTGGGCAACAGCTGGTTGATCTACCTGGCTGCCTTGGCAATCGCCCTTTATTTGGGCTTACGTCGGCGCTGGCGCGGCGGGATCTTGATGGTGGCCTCAGTTTTGCTGGCTAACGGGACAAATGAGCTGGTCAAAAGCTGGTTTAGACGGCCCCGGCCCCATTTTGCCAGCGACATCACGGCTGGCGGCTTCTCTTACCCATCTGGCCACTCCTGCCTGACCATGGTCTTTGCCTTAGTGGCGGGCTATTTGCTGCTGCCTGCGAGCAAGCGCCGCTGGGCCCTGCTCTTTCCCCTGGCGATTGGCTTTACCCGGATGTACCTGCACGTCCACTACCCGAGCGACGTCATCGGCGGCTGGCTGGAGGGACTGTTTTTGGGGTGGCTGTTTACAAGGGCGGCGAATTTACTCAACTAGTGAGCAGATTTTAATCTTTAGGTAGAATATTGACTCAACTGGAGCGGCTTTTTCATAATTGAGAAAGAAATTTACTCAACTACTGACAATTTTTAATCTTTGTCTAGCGGACGTACTCAACTACGCCCGTTTTTTTAATAATGTTCCGCAAAAAAGACTCAACTAAGCTGGGGCTTTTTAAGATGAGAATAACTATCGTAGCCATGTGGTAATAAGTCAAGACGAAATTGAAAAATAATTCGAGTAAAAGTT
>NZ_JBJFHB010000039.1:0-35022 GCF_051893255.1 Lactobacillus sp.
AGGCCTTTGGCGGCAAGATCAATGCCAATTGGAACAAGGGCGTGATGACTTTTACTGTCAGCTTAAAATTGAAGAAGTAAGGAATAGGACTACTTGGTCCTATTTTTTCCGGAAAAAAGCTTAAAGATTGGTAAAGGCTGTCTTTTAGCAAAACAATTGATTATAGAGTAAAATATAATAGTTTGATAAGGCGAAAAGCCATCCCCAAATAACTTAATGAGGAGATATTAGAAAAAATGCAAGAGATCTATATCGTAGCTGCCAAGAGAACCCCTTTTGGCCGCTACCACAAGCAATTAGCTGACTTTACTGCCGTGGAACTGGGCGAAATCGCCCTGCGCGGGGCCTTGGCCGAAGCGGACTTAGACGCTGAAAGCCTGGACGCCCTCTTCATGGGCAATGTATTAGCAGCAGGCCTTGGCCAAAACATGGCCCGGCAGGTAGCCATCAACTCCGGGATGCGGCAAGACTCAGTTGCAACCAGTATCAACGAAGTCTGCGGGTCCAGCTTAAAGGCGGTCCGGTTAGCTGAAGCCCAAATGCTGATCGGGGACCTGGGCCTGGTGGCAGTCGGCGGCAGCGAAAGCATGTCTAACAGCCCTAAGGAATTAATGATGACTGACGGCCTGGTTGACTCTTTCTCTGGTCAGGCGATGGGCGTGACTGCCGAAAACGTGGCTAAGCGGAACCACGTATCACGTGAAGCTCAAGACGAATACAGCCTGAAGTCCCACCAAAAAGCAGTCAAGGCTTGGGAAGAGGGCCTTTTTGACGAGGAAGTAATCGTGATTGAAAAGGGCGAGGAAAAAATCGCTAAGGACGAAAATGTCCGTCCTGATACCTCCATGGAAGCCTTGGGCGGCCTCAAGACCGTCTTTGAAGAAAACGGCACGGTGACTGCCGGCAACGCTTCCCCAGTGACCGACGGGGCCAGCATGGTTATCCTGGCTACCAAGGAAAAGGTGGACGAATATGGCCTAAAGCCGCTTGCAAAATTGGGTGCCTACGCTGAAACTGGCTATGATCCAGAATTCATGGGCTACGGTCCTTATGTGGCCATCCAGAAGCTTTTGGCCAAGACCGGCCGGACCAAGGACGACTACGACTTCTTTGAAATCAACGAAGCCTTTGCCGCAACCAGCGTAGCGGTGATGCGGGACTTGGGTTTGGATGAAGACAAGGTCAACCAGCAAGGCGGCGCTATTGCCCTGGGCCACCCTCTTGGAGCTTCTGGCACGCGGCTGGTTGCAACCAGTGCCCGCCAAGTAGCTAGAGGCGCTAAGCGCGGGATCGCCAGTCTCTGCATCGGGGGCGGGCTGGCCATTGCTATGGAAATTGAGAAAGCATAGTGCAAAGTAGATGAAATTTTACCAGCTGCCGCCAACGGAGCGGCGGACAGAATTAGCCAAAGATGGTGCAGATCTATTAGATGTTGAGCCGGCAGAGCTGGAGCGTCTAAACGAGATGAGCGAAAACGTCGTTTCTGAAATCGTCTTGCCCTTGAGCGTGATCAAGGACGCCTTGGTCAACGGCAAAAAGTGGACCATCCCCATGGCAACAGAAGAAGCGTCCGTGGTGGCGGCGGCCAACCACGGCATGTCCGTTTTTAAAAAAGCGGGCGGGGTTACGGCAGAAAGCGACAGGACCGGCATCTATGGGCAGATTGTCTTAGAAGTCGGGGATGCTTTTTCGCTAAAAAACTTTGAGAAAGCCTTCCCAGACTACATTGCCTTGGCCAACCAGGAATTTGCCAGCCTGGTTCGCCACGGGGGCGGGCTAAAAGAGATTACGGCTGAGCAAAAGAGCCACTTGGTTTACCTTCTGGCCCTGGTCGACCCGGCAGAGGCCATGGGGGCCAACAAGGCCAACGCCATCTTGGAATTTTTGGCCAAAAAGATGGAATTTTTCCCAGATGTGACGGCAAAACTTTTTGCCATCTTGTCCAACTATCCCAGTCAAATTACGATGGCTAAGGTCAAGATTCCGGTTGACCTCCTAGGCAAAAGCCCGGAAGCCGGCCTGGCCGTCGCCCAAAAGATGGCGCTTCTGGCCAAAATTGGCGAAGAGGACGTCTACCGGGCGACGACTAATAACAAGGGGATCATGAACGGGGTGGACGCTGCCTTGATTGCGACGGGCAACGACTACCGTGCCGTGGAAGCGGCTAGTCACGCCTTGGCTGTTAAAAATGGCCGCTACGCCAGCCTCAGCCACTGGGCAGTAGACGGAAACTTTTTAACCGGGGAGGTCAAATTGCCGCTAGCCATCGGCGTTGTCGGTGGATCGATTTCGGCGCGTCCTGATATTAGACAAAGCTACTCTGTTTTAGGTAAAATAAAGGCTAAGGAACTGGCAGAATTAATTGCCAGCGTCGGATTAGCCAACAACTTTGCTGCCCTAAACGCCATTTCAACCAAGGGCATCCAGGCTGGGCATATGCGCCTTCAGTCCCGCAATGTCGCGATGAATTTAGATGCGACTGACGCAGAAAAAGAGGCCGTCTACCAGCTGATGATCAGCCAGCAAAAATATGGCGAGAGTGCAGCGGAAGATTTTTTGAAAGAATTGCGAGGAAAATAATTAATGGACATCGGTATTGATCAGATAGGTTTTTATACTCCTAATAAGTTTGTGGACATGGTGGACCTGGCCAACGCCAGAAACCAAGATCCTAACAAATTTTTGATCGGCATCGGCCAAGACAGAATGGCAGTCGCAGACAAGACCCAAGACGCAGTAGCCATGGGGATCAACGCGACGGCTGAATACCTGGACCAAGTCGACCTGGAGCAGCTAGGCTTATTGATCTTTGCGACGGAAAGCGGGATTGACCAATCCAAGTCAGCCTCACTTTTTGTAAAAGAAGCCCTGAACTTGCCAGTTAACATTCGTACTTTTGAAATCAAGGAAGCCTGCTTTGCCTTGACGGCCGCCTTGCAGGTGGCCCGGGACTACGTCCGCGCCCACCCGCACCACTCAGCCATGATCATCGGTAGCGACATCGCCAGATACGGATTAAACACTGCAGGCGAGGTCACTCAAGGTGCCGGCGCCATCAGCATGCTGATCAAGGAAAGCCCAGCCATCATCGCCTTAGAAGATGGCCACGCTTCCTACAGCGAAAACATCAACGACTTCTGGCGGCCAAACGGCAGCCCGGTGGCCATGGTGGATGGCCACTACAGCCGGGACGTCTACCTCGACTTTTTCAAGGAAACCTTTAAGGAATACCTTGCCCAAACCAAGCTCACGGTCAGCGACTTTGCCGGGATCTGCTACCACCTGCCTTATACCAAGATGGGCTTTAAGGCGCACCGGGTCGCCATCCAGGGGCAAGACGAAGAAACTGCTAAGCGCCTTAGCGACAACTTCCAATTGTCAGCCAAGTACAGCCGGCAGGTCGGCAACATCTACACGGCCAGCCTCTACATGTCCATCTTGAGCCTTTTGGAAAATGGGGACCTGGAAGCTGGCGACCGGATTGGCTTCTTCTCCTATGGCTCTGGTGCCATGGCAGAATTCTTCTCCGGCAAGGTGGTTGACGGCTACCAAAGACGTCTGCGGCCAGGCCTACACAAGCGGATGCTGCAAGAGCGGACCCGCCTGGGCATCGGCCAATACGAAGACATCTTCACGGAAGGCTTAGAAAACTTGCCTGAAAACGTTGAGTTTGAAAGCGACGCCAACCACGGCACCTGGTTCCTGGCCGGGCAAGAAGGGTATGTGCGCAAGTACCAACAAAAGTAAGATAGTAATCATCGTCAAATTTTTGAGAAAAAAGTCCTGCATTGCAGGGCTTTTTTCTTTGCCAAAGTTGAAAACGGTCTCTTTGAATGTTCGGCTTTTTATCTAATTTTTTATGTTAGAATGAAAAACGTTAATAGCACGATTATTGTTAAAAAGCAAAGAACTGAAAGAAGGCCAGACGGTGAAAACCGAAAGCACCGAGCAAGAATACCAACACCACTTGTCCCACCACCACCACATGCGGGTGCAGTGGGAAGAATTTTTCAAAAGCGACGACCAGACCAAGATCAAGGACGCAACCTTGATTGAGAAAAGCTCCATCATCTCTAGAGTCGGCATGATGATGCTGAGCTGCGGGACGGGGGCCTGGCGGGTTCGCGACGCCATGGACACCATGTCTAGAACCCTGGACTTGACCTGTTCAGCCGATATTGGCCTGATCACCATCACCTGCACCTACTTTGACGTAGACAATCAGTCTTATTCACAGAGTTTGTCTTTGCCAACGACCGGCGTCAACATGGCCAAGCTGAATGAGCTGGAGAAGTTCGTTCGCCAGTTTGAAGCAGGAGAAGGCGATTTTGCAATTAAAGACGTGAAAAAGCGTCTGGGTGAAATCGAGCACATGAAGGGGCGGTACCCACTGTGGGGGTCTAGTCTGGCAGCAGCCTTGGCCTGCGGCGGCTTTATTTTTCTCCTGGGCGGCGGCATCCCCGAAGTCGTCTGCGCCTTCATCGGCGCTGGTTGCGGACAGTTTGCCCGGGGGAGCCTCGGCAAAAAGAAGATTACGGTCGCTGCCACCACGGCGGTCGGCGTGGCTGCTGCTTGTTTGGCTTACTACCTGGCCTTTATGGTCTGCCACTTACTTTTTGGCTGGGGGATGCAGCACATGTACGGCTATATCGGCGCCATGCTCTTTGTTATTCCAGGTTTTCCCTTCATCACCAGCGGCCTGGACATGGCCAAGCTGGACATGCGCTCAGGCCTTGAGCGGCTCTGCTACGCCTTGATGATCATCTTGATTGCGACGGGCACCGGCTGGGTGACGGCGATCGTTTTGAACATCCACCCCGGTGACATGCCAAAACTGGGTCTGTCCACGGCGGCCTTGACGGCATTCCGCCTGCTGGCCAGCTTCTGCGGGGTCTTCGGCTTCTCGCTGATGTTCAACTCCCACCGGCGGATGGCGGCAGCGGCCGGGGTAGTAGGGGCCATTGCCAACACTCTGCGCCTTAGTTTAGTGGACTTTGGCCACTGGCCAGCGCCTTTAGCAGCCTTTTTGGCAGCCTTGCTGGCCGGCCTCATGGCCAGCTACGTCCGGGAAAAGGTTGGTTACCCGCGCATTGCTCTGACGGTGCCGTCCATCGTCATCATGGTGCCGGGGCTTTACATGTACCGGGGGATCTTTTTGCTGGCAGTCACCAACGTCGGCGGCGGGTCCACTTGGCTGGCGGAAGCCTTGATGCTGGTTATGTCCTTGCCGGCTGGGCTGCTTACCGCCCGGATCTTGACCGACAAGAAGTGGCGGAAGGTCGATTAATTTTTGGATAAAAATAAGGGAGACACCATTTGGTGTCTCCCTTTTTGCTTATTCCTTGATATCTGCGACCGTTGCCTTAACCAGCTTGATCAAATCAGCTGGCTTCACCAAGACGCTGCGGCCGACTTCGCCGCTTGAAACCCACATGCCGTCAGTGTCGTTAACGCTGGCATCCAGGTAGATCGGGTACTTCTTGGTGTGGTAGATTCCGATTGGGGTGTTGGCACCGTGGATGTAGCCCGTGGTCTTCTCCAGCTTTTTCAGTGGGATCATTTCGCACTTCTTGTTGCCTGAAACCTTGGCAATCTTCTTCATGTCCAGGTGCTGGTCAAGAGGAACGACGCCGACCAAGGGACCTGTCTTGTTGCCTTCTAGGGCCAGGGTCTTGTAAACTGGGTGGCCATCCAAAATGGGGTTGCCTAGACCTACTTGCGCCACGCCGTGGTCTTCTTTGATTTCGGAAATGTGCTGCTCATATGGAATCTTTTGCTGGTCTAAAATCTTTTCAACCAGCGTTTTGTCCAATTTATCTTTGTTCTTTTTCTTTTTTGACATTGTTATCACCGCTTTCCATGATACCATTTTAAGTGAAGATGCTAAAGAAAGAAGACTAGAAAATGAAATTACTTGCAATTACCATCGAAACCAGCTATGACGTTGAAGACGCCTTGAGCTACTACGCGACTGAAGACCTGCACGCCCTGGGCACCGAAGAACGCCGCCGGAGCGACTTTGAGCAAGCCGGCTGGTTGCATGATTCCACTGTTGTTGACATGGACGACATTCCAAACCTGCCAAAGGAGCTGGAATTCATCGCCTACTTTGACGAAGAACAAGACAAGGATGACTTGGTGAAAAAGTTCCAGGCTAAGCTGGCCGAACTAGCTGGCTATGGCCTGTCAACGGGCGAAGGGACCATCAAGACCAGCTACATTGCTGACCAAGACTGGAATACCGTTTGGCAAAAGTACTACCACGTCATTAACCTGTCTCGCCACCTGGCCATCGTGCCGGAATGGGAAGACTATACGCCGGCTTTTCCTGACCAAGAAATCATCAAGCTGGATCCAGGTCTGGCCTTTGGGACGGGCAACCACCAAACGACTCAATTGGCCATGTTGGGGATCGAACGGGCCATGGTCAAGCCACTATCTGTCGTTGACGTCGGCACTGGCTCCGGTATCTTGGCCATTGCCGCCCACAAATTGGGTGCCAAGTCCGTTTTGGGCACTGACATTTCTGATGAATCCATGACCGCTGCCAAGGAAAATGCCGGGCTTAACGGCTTTAACGACCTGGCCCTGCAAAAGACCAGCCTGCTAGCCGACGTTGACGGCAAGTTTGACCTGATCGTGGCCAACATCTTGGCCGAAATTTTGCTAGACCTGATTCCGCAATTAGACAGCCACTTGAACGACGATGGTCAAGTGATCTTCTCCGGGATCGACTACTTGCAACTGCCAAAAATCGAAGCAGCCCTTGACCAAAACGGCTTTAAGATCGACTTAAAGATGCGGGCCGGCCGCTGGATTGGCTTAGGGATCTCCAGAAAAGAAGACGAATAGCGAAAACTTGGTAAGAAGCGGCTTTTTGCGTTAAAATATAATAATACAATTAACTTAAACTTAGAAACTGGTGATCGCTGATGTCTAAATACGTTGAAATGACTCATGAAGAGGTAATGGCTGCCTGCAAAAAATACATGACGCCTGACCAATTGGCCTTTGTCGAGAGTGCCTACCAATTTGCGGCGCGCGCTCATGAGGGGCAAACCCGGGCTTCGGGTCAGCCTTATATTGTGCACCCGACCCAGGTTGCCGGGACCCTGGCCAATCTGGGCTTAGACCCAGACACGGTGGCGGCGGGCTTTTTGCATGACACGGTTGAAGATACGTCCGTAACCAATGATGATATCAAGGAAAAATTTGGTGCGGACGTGGCCTTCATCGTGGACGGGGTCACCAAGTTAAACAAGTATGAATATAAGTCCCACAAGGAATTCTTGGCAGAAAACCACCGAAAGATGCTGATTGCCATGGCCAAGGACCTCCGGGTCATCTTGGTGAAATTGGCCGACCGTTTGCACAACATGCACACCTTGGAACACCTCCGCCCTGACAAGCAGCGCCGGATTGCGGCCGAAACCCTGGACATCTATGCACCGCTAGCCGACCGGCTAGGTATCGGGACCATCAAGTGGGAACTGGAAGACATGTCCTTCCACTACATGAACCCAGATGAATACTACAAGATCGTCTCCATGATGGACGCTAAGAGAAGCGAACGTGAAGGCTACATCAAAGATGCCATCGACTACTTAAAGGGGACGCTTGACTCTTTGGGGATCGACTACGACATTTCTGGCCGGCCCAAGCACATTTACTCCATCTACAAAAAGATGGTCAACAAGCACAAGGACTTTAACGAAATCTACGACCTGTTAGCAGTCCGCGTGATTGTGCCAACGGTTAAGGACTGCTATGCCGTCTTGGGTGCGGTCCACACCAAGTGGAAGCCAATGCCAGGCCGGTTTAAGGACTATATCGCTATGCCGAAGGCTAACGGCTACCAGTCCCTGCACACGACCATCATTGGCCCTGGCGGCAAGCCCCTCGAAATCCAGATCCGGACCAAGGAAATGCACGAAGTGGCCGAATACGGTGTCGCTGCCCACTGGGCTTATAAGCGCGGCAACTTTGACGGCGTGGAAGCTAAAGAAGGCGGCGCCTTAGACATCGGCCGGGAAATTCTGGAATTGCAAAAAGAATCCAGCAACGCCGACGAATTCATGCAGGCCGTTCATTCAGATATTTTTTCTGACAAGGTTTACGTCTTTACGCCAAAAGGCGAAGTCTACGAGCTACCTAAGGGCTCAGTGACCCTGGACTTTGCCTACGCCATCCACACCCAAGTCGGCGACCACGCTATCGGCGCCAAGGTTAATGACAAATTGGTGCCGCTTGATTACAAGCTGAAAAACGGGGATGTCGTGGACATCTTGACCCAGTCTAACGCCCGGCCATCTCGTGACTGGGCCGAAATGGTCCAAACCTCTCGGGCCAAAAACAAGATTCGCCGCTACTTTAGAGATGTGGACCGGGAAGAAAGCGTAGCCCGCGGGCGTGAAGAACTGGTTGACCTTTTAAAGGACAATGGCTTGAGCGCCAAGGATTACCTGGACAAGGCCCACATCGACGAAGTCATCGAACATTTCAGCTTCAAGACCGACGAAGACATGTACGCCGCCATCGGCTTTGGCAATATGTCTGCCTTGTCCATTTATAACCGCTTAACGGCAGACCTCCGCCGCCAGCAAGAAGAAGAGAAGCAGCGAGAGTTTGAAGAGCGGATCATGAACGCCGGCCAGCAAGCAGCTGCTGCCTCCGTGATCAGTAAGCCGGCCCCTAGTCAAAATGACCAAAAAGCCAAGAATAAGGGCAAAAAGCCAGACAGTTTAGTCAGAGTGCAGGGCCTGGAAGACCTGGACCTCCACTTTGCCAAGTGCTGCAACCCTGTGCCAGGTGACCCAATCGTGGGCTACGTGACTAAGGGCCGGGGCGTGACCGTCCACCGGGCTGACTGCCGCAACGTTTTAAGTGCTGACCCAATTTCCAAGAGCCGGATGATCGACGTTGAGTGGAACAACATTGACGAAGGCAAGCAAACGGCCTTTAACGCCAACTTTGAGCTTTTTGGCTACAACCGGCCAAAGCTCTTGGCTGACGTCATCAACCGCTTGAACGCCTTGACCAAGAACATCACCAATGTTTCGGCCAGCGTCAACGAAGACAACATTGCCCACTTTTACATCACGGTCGAGGTCAAGAATGCGGCGCAATTAAATGACATCATGGCCAAGCTGCGGGACATTCCAGACGTTTACGACACTAAGAGAACGGATAATTAATTTTTGACAGGTAAAAAATGCGAGTAGTAATTCAAAGAGTCAACCATGCTAAAGTCACAGTTGACGGCGAAGTCACCGGCCAAATCGACAAGGGCTTCTTGCTCTTGGTCGGCTTGAAAGAGGGCGATGGGGCAGACCAGGTCCAAAAGGCCGCTGACAAGATCGCCAAGATGCGGATTTTTGAAGATGAAAACGGCAAGACCAACCTGGGCATCCAGGATGTGGGCGGGCAGATCCTGTCTGTTTCCCAGTTTACCCTCTTGGCTGATACCAAAAAGGGCAACCGGCCAAGCTTTGTCTCAGCCATGCGGCCGCCGCGGTCCAAAGAGCTCTGGGAAGACTTCAACCAGGCCTTAAGAGATCACGGCTTGCACGTTGAAACCGGGATCTTTGGGGCAGACATGAAGGTGGACCTGGAAAATGACGGCCCCTTCACCATCGTCTTAGACCTGTAGACTTTTTTTAAAATGAAAATATCCCCTTTGCCCCTTGAAAGTAGGGGCAAAACAGGATAAACTAGTTTTCAGAATTATCAATGACAAAGACTGAAGATAGCATGGCCCTTTTAGAGACTGTCCGTTTGGTGAAAGGACAGATGGCTGCTAGCTGTGACCCCTTTAACAGATAATGGTTCGTTTCGTCAGCGTTAATGACAGCAAGCAAAAGGTGGTACCGTGCTATTTTAGCGCCCTTGATTAAGTTCAAGGGCGCTTTTTAGTTAGTCAAGAAGAAGTAAAGGTGAAATAATGCGAGTTCAAAGACCAAAAGGCACCGTGGATATCCTGCCAGCAACGTCCAGTCAATGGGAAAAGGTAGAACAAACCGCGCGTGACCTGTTTAAGAGAGCCAACTACCGGGAAATCAGAACCCCAAGTTTTGAAAATTACGAACTGTTCTCCCGGTCATCCGGCGAAACCAGTGACGTGGTTGAAAAGGAAATGTACGACTTTAACGACAAGGGCGGTCGGCACATTGCCTTGCGCCCTGAAGGGACGGCCGGCGTCGTTCGGGCTTATGTGGAAAACAAGATCTATGGCCCTGACTATGTCAAGCCTTTTAACGTCTACTACATTGCCCCCATGTACCGCTATGAACGGCCTCAAGCTGGCCGCCAGCGGGAATTCCACCAAATCGGGGTGGAAAGCTTCGGCTCAAACGGCTACCTGGCAGATGTCGAAACCATCTTGCTGGGCCATGACCTGTTAGCAGAACTCGGCGTCAAGAACTACGAGCTCCACATCAACACTTTGGGCGACAGCGACGTCCGGGCTGCCTACCACGATGCCCTGGTCAACTACTTTACCCCAGTCAAGGACCAGTTGTCTGAAGACTCTCAAAGAAGACTTGATAAGAACCCATTGAGAATTTTGGACTCTAAGGCTGAAGAAGACCAAAAGTTCCTGCCAGATGCGCCAAAGATCCGGGAATACCTGGATGATGAATCCAAGGAAAACTTTGAAAAGATCCTGGCAACTTTGGACAAGCTGGGCGTCAAGTACGTAATCGACGACGACCTGGTGCGCGGGCTTGACTACTACACCGGCGTGATTTTTGAATTCATGGTTGATGACAAGAGCCTGTGGGCTAGCCCAAGCACGGTTTTAGGCGGGGGCCGCTACAACCACCTGGTTGAAGAATTTGATGGTCCAGAAACCCCAGCCGTCGGCTTTGGGATCGGGGAAGAGCGCTTGATGCTGGTTCTTTCTAAGCAAAACCCAGAAATGTTTGAAGACCGAGGCATCGACTTCTTCATCGCCAACATCGGTGAAGGCACTGACTTAAAGGCAGTGGAAGTTGCTAGAAAACTTAGAAGTCTCGGCTTCTCTGCTCAATACGACGTGGACCAAAAGAAGCTGAAGGCTCAATTTAGAAAGGCTGACCGGGTTAAGGCCAGCTACGTCATTACCCTGGGGGCCAAGGAAGTGGCTGAAGGCAAGCTGACCATTAAGCGTTTGAGCGACGGTGAGCAATTCAGCGCCAGCTTCGCAGATTTGGATGACAAAGAAGCCTTATTGGCAGTTTTAGGCAAATAAGGCACAAAGGAGTAAAACAAAGTTATGGAAAAAAGAACTGATTACTGCGGCAATATTACCAGCAAGTACCTGGGCCAAGAAGTCCTGCTTTACGGCTGGGTACAAAGAGTTAGAAACCTGGGTCAATTGATCTTCATCGACTTGCGCGACCGAGAAGGCATCGTGCAAGTCGTGGTCAACCACGACTCTGGCAAGGACTTGATGGATGCTGCTGCTTCTCTTGGCGCAGAATACGTTGTTGAAGTTAAGGGTCAAGTCAACGAACGTGCAAGCAAGAACCCAGACATGAAGACTGGTGACGTTGAAGTCATTGCCAGCGAAATCACCGTTTTGAACAAGGCTAAGACCCCGCCATTTGAAATCAAGGATGACGTGGTGGCCAGTGAACAAACTCGGCTCAAGTACCGCTACTTGGACCTGCGCCGGCCAAGCCTGCAAAACGCATTGATCCAAAGAGCCAAGATCATGACCGCTACTAACGCATATCTGAGCGGTGAAGGCTTCATCAACATTGAAACCCCAGACCTGGGCAAGTCAACGCCAGAAGGGGCTCGTGACTACTTGGTGCCATCCCGGGTTTACCCAGGTTCCTTCTACGCTCTGCCTCAGTCACCGCAGCTTTTCAAGCAGCTCTTGATGGGTGCCGGCTTTGACAAGTACTACCAGATCGCTCGCTGCTTTAGAGATGAAGACCTCCGGGGCGACCGGCAACCAGAATTTACCCAGATCGACCTTGAAACTTCCTTCATGGACGAAGAAGGGGTTCAAGAAGTGACTGAAGGGCTGCTCCAAAAGGTCATGAAGGACGTGAAGGGCATTGACTTAAAGTTGCCACTTCCTCGGATCACTTGGCAAGATGCCATGGACAAGTACGGCTGTGACAAGCCAGACACCCGTTACGAAATGCTGATCCACGACTTGAAGGACGTCTTTGCTAACTCCGGCTTCAAGGTCTTCAAGGGCGCCTTAGAAAACGGCGGCTTCGTTCGCGGGATTGCCGTCAAGGGCGGGGCTAAGTTCTACTCCCGCAAGAAGATCGACGCCATGCAAGACTACATCAAGCGTTACCACGCTAAGGGCCTGGCTTGGGTGAAGTACGAAGATGGCGAATTTTCAGGTCCAGTTTCCCGCTTCTTAAGCGACGACGAAAAGAGCGGCTTGGTTCAGGAATTTGCCTTGGAAGGCGGGGAACTTTTGCTCTTCATCGCTGACCAATGGAAGGTCTGCTGCGACTCTCTTAACTACCTCCGCCGGCAAACGGCCAAGGAAACGGGCATTATCCCAGAAGACACTTACAACTACCTCTGGGTGGTAGACTGGCCATTATTTGAATACGACGAAGGCGACGGCCGTTGGATCGCTGCCCACCACCCATTCACCATGCCAGACGACAAGGGGATCGAACTGCTGGAAACTGAACCTCACAAGGCTCACGCTAGAAGCTACGACATCGTTTTGAACGGCTACGAACTGGGTGGCGGCTCCATCCGGATCCACAAGCGCGACATTCAAGAAAAGATGTTCAAGGCTTTGGGCTTCACCAAGGAAAGAGCCTACGAACAATTCGGCTTCTTGTTGGATGCCTTGGACATGGGCTTCCCACCTCACGCCGGGCTGGCCATCGGTCTTGACCGCTTTGCTATGCTTTTGGCCGGCAAGGACAACATCCGTGACGTGATCGCCTTCCCTAAGAACGCTAGCGCCAGTGAACCAATGATGCACGCTCCAAGTCCAGTTGCTGACCAACAATTGGCGGACCTGGAAATCGAAGTTGCTGCCTCTGCTAAAGACGGCGTAGCTAAGTATGAAGCCAGTCTGGAAAAAGAAGCTGAAGACGACATCAAGGCTCACGAAGAATAAGCATTGATTTAGTAATCAGTCTTTAAAAAGTGATACAAAAAAGGATTAAATCCAATTTGGATTTAATCCTTTTTCTTTTGCTATTTGCTTAAATTTTAGTCTGCGTCGTCAGTTGTGGTGTCGTCCGTTTCTTCTGGCAGGTCAGCCGTGTTGTTGGTCGTGTCCGTGGTGGTTGACTTGGTGCTGGACTTGCTGGTAGTAGTGGACTTAGAAGTGCTTGGCGTGTAGGTGCTGTAGCTCTTTGACTTGGATGAGCTAGTGGTGCCAGTGGAATTACTGTTGTTGTTGTAATTGTAGTTGTAGTTATAGTTGTAGCTCTTAGTTGAACTAGACTTCTTGCTGCTGGACTTCTTAGAAGACTGACTGTAGGAGTATTTACTTGAAGAAGATGATGAGTCAGAGCTGGAAGATTTTGAGCCTGAACTTGAGCTAGATGATGATTCGCTTGAAGCTAATTCGTCCAAATCAGCTTCAGATTGCTTCTTTGACTTCTTCTTAGTGGTCTTTTTCTTGCTTGAAGTCTTCTTGGAAGATTCTGAGCTGGACTCGTCTTTGTCCTTGCTGGAGGACTTGGAGTAGACCTTGTAGGTCTTAGAGCCAGCCGCACTTGATTCGGTCTTTTGACCAGTAGTTTGATGGTGGAAGACAGCAGCACCAACTAAAACGACTTCCACAGCTAAAATTGCCCATAAAGATTTGCGCATTTCTTTTTTCTCCTCGGTATAATTATCTAATCTTAAGTATATCACGGTCTCTAGTGCTTTTTGAGTTTGAAATACTTTTGTAAAAAGAAATTTCCTTTTAACTTACTTAGACCCGTTTCAGGTATAATAAAGAAAAAGTGTAAGCGAATTTTTGGCAAAAATAATAAGTTAAAACATAGAAAAAGGGAACAAGAAAAGAGGGGAAAAATCATGAGAAAGCAAATGCAGGCAAGACTTACTCTCAGTCTCTTCCTGGCCTTATTTTTATTCTTATGTCTGCCGAAAAAGGTTCTGGCAGACTACGACCTGACCAAGATGAACGTGCAAGCCGTAGTCAACAGCGACGGCAGCTTGTCCATGACCCGGCAGATCGACTACGATTTTGACGATGAGGCAAACGGCGTCTACTACACGCAAAATCTGAACTCTGACCAAAAAGTAACGAGCCAAAGCGTTCAAATTAAAGATCTAGCGACTGGTAAAACAGTGACGCCGAAGCTAAACAATAGCGCAGATTCTGGCAATGTTTACCACTTTACTAAGAGTAGCAACTCTTACAAGTTTAAGGTCTACCACCACGTGGACGAAGGCAAGATCCGGGTGATTTACCGCTACAAAATTACAAAAGCAATTACCACTTATGATGATGCCTCTGAGCTTAACTTCAAGATCATTGGTGATGGCTGGGATCAAGAGATTAGCAAGGTAACGGCCTCGGTTGTCTTTCAAAAGCCGAACCTGTCCTTCTTAAAGGGCTGGGTTCACACCAATACCAGTGGAAATTTGGAGGTAAACAAGGAAAAAGGGCAGGTTACGGCTACAGTAGCGAAACTGCCAGAAAATACTTTTTTGGAAATGCACATCCTGTTTCCAAATAGCTTGACTGCCGAAAATACTAAGAAAAAATCCGGCGAAATTATGGCTAAGACGGTGGGGCAGGAAAAGCAGCTGGCTAAAGAAA
The DNA here is from genome assembly GCF_051893255.1 of Lactobacillus sp. GTDB lineage: Bacteria > Bacillota > Bacilli > Lactobacillales > Lactobacillaceae > Lactobacillus. The sequence continues at coordinate 14,753 of NZ_JBJFHB010000039.1, forward strand.
CGGCTGCCAAGCAAAAACAGAAAAAGAGGCTAGAAAAAATTGGTCTAGTCGTCTTAAGCCTCTTGCCTCTCCTGGGTCTGCCAATCTTCTTCAAGGCTAAGAACCAGGGGGCAGTCGTCCGCTCTAAAAAGGAGATTGGCCACAACTACGAAATTCCGCCTTATAGTCCGGCGGTCGCCCAAAGCCTGGTGACCGGGGATGATCCTGACGCCAAGGCTCTGGCTGGGGAATTAGCCTTGAAAGCGGGGCACAAGGAAATCACCATTGAACCGTTAAACAAGGGCAAGGACTTCTGCTACACCAAGACTGACAAGTACCAAGGCAACGTCAAGCTGATCAACCAGCTCTTTAAGGGGGCTGGTGACGGGACTACTTTTACTAGTAAGGGCTTGAAAAACTATGGTAAAAAGGGCAAGCTGGAAAAGAAGGTCAATGCTTGGCAAGAGGCCTGCGAGGACCAGATCAAAAAGCAGTTTGTTGATCCAAATTTGCGCAAGAAGAAGGACAGCTTAGAAGTTGCCGCGGTGCTCTTGTTTGGGGCAGAAATCATCTTAACGATTTTGGGCTTCTTTACTTATGACTACTATACCATGAGTCTGCTACTCGTCCTCCTTTGGGAAGTCCTGGCAGCTCTGCCAGTGATCATCCGCATCAAGAACTTTTCCGTTTTAACTGAAAAGGGTAAAGAAGCCATAGAACAGGCCATGGGCTTTAAGAACATGCTGGACGACATTGGCCAGTTCAAGCTGCGGGACGTGGGTGAACTCACCCTTTGGGAAGAGATCATGCCCTACGCTGTAGCCTTTGGTTTGGCCAAGAAGGTCTTGAAGCAGATGAAGGTTGAATTTGCCAGCGAAATCGACGCTAGCCCAATCGCTTACTACTACTACGGCAATAGCTATGGCATGTTCGCAACCAGCTTTGAGTCGAGCTTTAGCCGGGCCCTGGCTGACTCTAGCGGCGGCAGCAGCTCCTTTTCGGCAACGTCTGTTTCTAGCGGCGGCTTTGGTGGCGGCTCAGGTGGCGGGGCCTTTTAGCCAATCTAATCAGAAACGCAAGAAAATCTGCGTTAAAATAGAAACAACGTAAGTATTACCAAGCACTTTTTCTTTACAAGACAAGGGATGGAAACTATGGAAGTTACTTTATGGCAAAAATTTAAAAACAACCTGCATTTAAGGCGATCTGCGGTCCTATTGGCCATCATCTTGATCCTTTACCTAGTGCGGTCAATGATGAACACGATTCTCCTCACCTTTATTTTTACCTACTTGATCGTTCACCTGATCAAGTCCGTGCAAAAGCATTTTAGCAAGATTCCCAGCAAGCTGATCGTGGCCGCCACTTATCTTGTATTGATCGCCTTGATCTACCTGGCGGCCCGCTACTACGTGCCGGTCTTGGTCAAGCAGATCACCAAGATGACCAAGTCGGTCATTGCCTTTTACCAAAGCGACGACGTGGGCTGGCTGATGAGCCAGGTGCATAAGTACGTGTCAGACAAGACCATTTCAGCCCAGGCCAAAAATAGCCTAACGGCCATTACGGCGGCCCTCAAGGGCTTTGGCTCAGTCGCCATGTCCTTCTTCATGGCCTTAGTCCTCAGCTTCTTTTACACGATTGAGCTGGACGACATGAGCCGCTTTACCCGGTCCTTTTTAAAAAGTGACCTGTGCGGCTGGCTGTTTGACGACATCTACTACTTTGGCTACAAGTTTACCAACACCTTTGGGGTGGTTTTGCAGGCACAATTCTTGATCGCTCTTTGCAACACCGGCTTAACCATGATCTGCCTGGCCATCATGAAGATGCCGCAGGTCTTTGCGCTAGGCTTGATGGTCTTCATCTGCAGCCTGGTGCCGGTCGCCGGGGTGATCATTTCGCTCATCCCTTTGTCCATCGTGGCCTATTCAGTTGGCGGGATCACCGACGTGATCTACATCTTGATCATGATCCTGGTCTTGCACACCCTGGAAACTTATATCTTGAACCCCAAGTTCATGTCCAGCAAGACGGAACTGCCGATTTTTTACACCTTCGTGGTGCTGCTCTTAGGTGAACACTTCTTTGGCACCTGGGGCTTGATCGTCGGCGTGCCGATCTTCACCTTCTTCTTAGATATTTTGGGCGTCAAGAGCACTGAGAAAAAGCAGCTGCCGATCAAGAAGTTGCAAAAAAAGGTTGTCTTGAAGCGAAAATAACTTATCGCTGAATCCAGTAAAATCGTAAACAAAAAGGTTTCAAATCTTTGTTGATTTGAAACCTTTTCTTTTGGTCAAAAAATATTAGAAGTTAGCATTCTTGGCTACCAGCTTGCCATTTTGGAAGGTGACATAGATGCTGGTGCTGGTGTCAGACTTGATGTCGCTGGTGTAAAGCCACAAAACCGCATTGGTCTTGCCGTAGTTAGAAACGGAGTAGCCATTTGGCTTGCCCAGCTTCTGTTCTACTTGAGCCTGGGTCATGTTCTTGGTCAAGGACTTGTAGTCAGCTTGGGTGATTTTCTTGGCCCGATTGACCTTTAGACCAGTAATCTGCTTGGCGATGGCCACGCCATTGGCGAATTCAACGGCGATGTTGGAACCATTAGTGCCGCCCTTGATCCCTTCCCAGGTGTAGATGGTGGCCTTCAGCTTCTTGACCGTGGCCTTGCTCAGGGAATCAGCGTTGCGGCCAAAAAGGGTGATGACTTCGGCTGGGGTAGAGCCGGTCTTTTCCACGACCTTGATCTTGTTGAAGTTGGCCAGGGTCAGCTTGTTTTCGTCGCTAGACTTCTTAACCAGGTTGGAGCTGGACAAGGAGCTGGCAGCCTTTTTGATGCTGGACGTGCTGGCTGACTTATTGCTGGACTTGGAGCAGCCAGTTAGCAGCAACAGCCCGCAGGCCAGAAAGGTTAATAAACTTTTTGTTTTGATCTTTTTCAAAAATCTTCCTCCATTATTTAATCGAGTTAATTCTTTACCATTTTACCGGTTAAAGACGTATTTGTCCATGCGGTCAAAGGCCTTCTTGATCTGGCTGCTTGGAGAGGCCAGGTTTAGCCGGAAAGTGGTTGGCGCTTCAAAGAGCTTGCCGTCTTGCCAGCCGATCCCGTAGTCCCAGCCCAGTTTCAAGAGCTCCGGTTGGGTCATCTGGTGCTTTTCCAGCCACTCTTGGCAGTCCAGTAAGACCATGTAGGTGCCTTCCGGGCGGGCAGCGGTCACGCCGTCAAACTTGTCAATGTAGGAGAAGGCCAGGTCGACATTGTCCTGCAAAACTGGCAAAAGCTGGTCTAGCCAATTCTTGCCCTCAGCGCTATAAGCCCCGATTAAGGCGTGCTCAGACAGGACATTCATGGAGTTGTAAACCAGCTTGGCTGAGATAGATTCAACCCGTTCTCTAATGGCCTTGTTGTAGATGACATGGTAGCTGCCAATTAGCCCTGCCAGGTTAAAGGTCTTTGATGGGGCGTAGAAGGCCAAAACGTGCTCTTTAGCCCAATCGCTGACGCTTTGAACGGTGGTCAAGTGGTGTCCTGGCAAGATTAAATCGGACCAGATGCCATCGCTAATTACCCAGCAGTCATTTTGCTCATAAACCTCGACGGCCTTCTTGATTTCTTCTTCCGTCCAAACGCGCCCGCAAGGGTTGTGGGGGTTGCAGAAGATGGCTACATGGATCTGGTTTTCCTTAATCTTTTTATCCATGTCTTCATAGTCCATCCGCCAGACGCCATTTTCATCCTGCTTTAAAGGACTGTGGACGATTTGGTAGCCATTGTCCTTAAGTACGTGGGTAAAGCCCATGTAGGTTGGAGAATGGACCAGGACCTTGTCGCCGGCTGAGGCAAAAACTTTCAAAGCTGACAAGACGCCGCCTAAGACACCATTTTCGTAGCCAATGGCTTCTCTTGGCAGGTCGTCCACGCCCTTACGTTCCTTGTGCCAGTCGATAATGGCTTGGTAGTATTCGTCGCTTGCTTCAAAGTAGCCAAAGGCTGGGTGCTGGGCTCTTTTGATGATGGCGTCCGTGATGGAGTCGGCAGTTGGGAAGTTCATGTCGGCGATCCACATCGGAATCGTGTCAAAGCCATCTTTGGCCTTGTCTGGGGCAAAGCCGTCACCAGCACCAATGGCATCAACGGCCAAGGCATCATGGCCGTGCCGGTCAAGCAGTTTGGTAAAGTCGTATTCTTTCATCAGGTATTTTCCTCAATTTCTATTAATCCAAAACTTACATAATTTATTATATTCCTGTTTCTAACAAAGGGGAAAATGGATTTAATGTTCGGAAATAGAAAGAAATACTGGTAAGGCTTACAACACTAAATTATATAGTAAGTGAGTAATTATTAATTGCTAAATTTCAGAAAAGAAAAGGCTTTATCAAGCATATTCTTTGCGTTATATTAAAAGTGAAAAGAGTGCAATTTAATAATGATCTTTTACCAACAAGAGGGTCTTTGAGGGGGAAGCATCATGAAAAAAGACAAGCGGCAAAGAAAGATAAAGACGAAAACCGGTCTTGGCATCCTCTCTCTGGTCATTGCCATTGGCGTGATTGCCTTAGGCTATCTGACCTACCGGGTAGTGAAGGTCGTGCAATTGTCTAAGCAAGTTGATGTCCAAGTCGATGGCAGCCAAAAGTATAAGTCCCTTTCCAGTAAGAAACTTTGGCAGAAATATGAAAACTGTGATCCGGCTGACATCATTACGGGTAATATAGCTGCCAAGAAAAAAGAGGCAGCCATTGTTTTTGCTGGTTTATCTGAAAGCAGCGAAACGAATGAAAAGATTCTGGACTACTTAAAGCAAGCCAAGATCCAGGCCACTTTTGCTATTCCAGCTGCTAGAGCCCGGGAAAATGACGGCTTTATCAAAGAGCTAAAAAAGAGTGGGCAAAAGCTTGCAGGCAATGGCTTGACTGGGACGGAAACCGCCTCTTTGTCGGCTGCTAGCCTGTTAGGCAAGCTCAACTTAGCCCAAAAGACCCTGGGCCAAGAGAGCCGGCAGCAGGTCAAGCAGCTCTATCTCCCTATCAGCAACTTGTCTTTTTACAAAATGGCCCAGGCGACTGGCTATGAGCAGGTGATTGCGCCTAAAGACAGCGACGTTTTAGACCGGACCAGCTTTAAGACAAAGACCGCCGTGTCAACCTACGTTAGCCACCTGACCGGGCAGCGGATCATTTTGGTCAACCTCGCCCAGGTCAAGCAGCCGGTCCACCAGGAGCCAACGATCGTAGCCGCCAAGCCAGCCTTAGACAAGCAGGCTAGTTTAAATGACCAAAAGAGCACCAAGAAACAGGAATTGGACGTGGACCAGCTGACCAAATACCTGCTAGCATCCCTAAAAAAGCAGAAAATTCCGGTCGTACCCTTAAACCAATTGGGGAAAAAGTCGCTTGCGGAATACATGCAAGACCTGCTTCAAAAGCCAGCCTATGCCCCGGTTTATCGCTACTCCTTGACGCGTAAAAAGGAAATCGCACCTGTTTTCCGGGATGTGGCAACGGCCAAGCAATACCAGGCCATTAAGAAAGCTCTCAAGAAGTATCAAGCAACTGGCAGCTTTTTTGTCGATAGCCAAACCCCGCTCAGCCTGGTCAAGCAGATTAAGCAGGATGGCTATGGAGTTGAAATTTCCAGTCAAACTGGTCTTTTGACCAAGATGACTGCCTGGAAGTACCTGTCAGACAATCAGGAGCGCTTGACTAAAGAGGGGATTAGTCCTAAAGCCTACCTGCTCGGGAAAAATGACCAAGTAAAAGCTGTCAGAGCGGCGGCTTATGAAGCTGACCTGATCCCGGTTAAGGCTCAAACAAGCAATAGTAAGCTTGAATCAGGTTACTACTACGAATTTAGCGGAGAAAAATGGGATCAAAATAGTAAAAAGAAATTGGATGCTTTTTTACAAAAAGCTAAAAAAGAAAAATACCAAACTGTCAAAATTTCTTCATTGCTCTCGAGCCAAAAGATCAAGCGCCTGCCTAGTAGGCAAATCCAGACTCTGAGAAAGCAGAATAACGGTAAAAAGAGTAGCTACCAGAAAATGGTGCTGACCACTGAACCAGCCCTCAGCCTCCTCTTTACCAACCTGGGCCATGGAGCTGCTGACCTAGATGCCGGACGGATCGTCAAAAGTCGGGGCGGGCAAGCCACCTTTGCAGCGACTTATAGTGAGTTAGTCGACCAAAACCAGGAAATAGAGACTTTGCTTGAGGAAGGCCATGAACTGGCCATGGTTTACCAGCCATCGTCGGCTTTTCCAGCGACTTTCAAGGGTACGGTCAACTACCTCCACAACTGCCTGGCCTACGCCAAGTGGCGGTATGATTACCAGCCTAAGCTAGTCTTTTTAGCCCCGAAAAATGCCAAAAAGGGCGTCTTAGAAGCCATCAAGGCCGAGGGGATGCAGGCTATTGGCGCCAGCCAGTCCCTGATCAAGGCGAAAACTAATGATTCTTCTGATAAGACTATCAAAAAGAACATGACAGGCATCTCGAAAATTCGCTTCACCCGGGGCGGGATCGAGCGGATCAACCTGGGCTACTACGACCAAGATGATGGAGCCAGTGATGGCTCAAGTACAGTCATGGGTTCCATGGTTAAGGCGATATTAAAGGCCAAGCTGGACGCCATTGCCTACCATCCAAATGGCAAGAAAAAGTTGGCCAAGGCTAGCGAATATCAGTTGAAAACCGTTACTAGTCTTTTAAATTCAAAAGACAAGTACGCCTTCAACAGCAAGAAGAGTGACTTGGTCTTAGCTGGAAAAAATGACCTGGCAAAGCTGCATCCTTACTGGAAGCAGTTTGCCTACATCCAGCGTCACTACCTCGGCAGCAACTTTATCACGTCACCGGTCAAGATGCCTGGTTTTGACTACTGGGAAACCAACCGCCTGGACCAGGTAGGTCGGTTGACTAATAAGAAGGTGCTCTTCTTAACCTTTGACGACTGGGGGACCGACCAGTCCATCAACAAGCTCCTCTACGTTTTGAAAAAGCACCGCGTCAAGGCCACCTTCTTTGTCTTAACCCAGAACGTCCAGAATAACCCGAACTTGCTGAGAAGCATTGCTGAAGATGGCCACGAAGTTGCCAGCCACTCGGATTCTCACACGCCCTTGGCCATCGCCAACAAGTCCTACACCCGCTACCACTCCTTAAGCAAAAAGCAGGTCAAGAGCATGCGCAAAGACCTAGCGCGGTCTTATGCCAAGCTGAATAAGTATGTCGGCGACGTGAAAGTGGACGGGAAGAAGGCCCTGTCCTTAGACTTCCGCCCGCCAACTCTGGAAGTGTCCAAAAATGGCCTAGAAACCGTCTTTAATGTGGGTTTTAACTATGCCATCTCTGGCGACGTTTCGACCAATGACTATGAAAAAAAGTCATTTGCCAGCTTGTTAAACGCCTTGAAAAATGGGTCACCATCTTCGGCTGACGATTACCAGGTCACCAACGGCTCAGTCATCGTCATGCACATGTTGGAAAATGCCAAGTATACGGCGCAGGTACTTGATGTGATGATCCCAATTTGGCAAAAAGAGGGGTATAAGTTTGCCACGATCGACCAGTACACCAAGGCCTATAGTCAAAACTGGGGCAAGTAGCTTTTTTAATTGTGAAAAAGTATAAGAGAAAAAGGTGATAGAAAATGGAAACGAAAATCTTAGACAAGCTAGCAAACGGCGGTGCCCTCTGCGTGGTGGGCCTGGGCTATGTCGGCCTGCCCCTAGCCATCGCCTTTGCCAAAAAGGTAAAAACCATCGGCTTTGACATCAATGAAGACAAGATCAAGGCCTACCAAAAAGGCATCGACTTGACTCGTGAAGTTGGCGACCAAGCTGTGATGGACAGCCAGATTCTTTTTACCAGCGATCCCAAGCAAATCAAAGAAGCGGATTTTGTCATCGTGGCCGTCCCAACCCCGGTTTATAGCGACAACAACCCGGACCTGCGGCCGCTAGCAGGGGCCAGTCAAGTGGTGGGACAAAACCTGAAAAAAGGCGCCATCGTCTGCTTTGAATCGACCGTTTACCCCGGCATTACCGAAAACTACTGCGGCCCGATCATCGCTAAGGCCAGCGGATTAAAAGCCCGGACCGACTTTAAACTGGCCTATTCGCCTGAGCGAATCAATCCCGGCGACCAGGTGCACCGCCTGACCAATATTAACAAGATCGTGTCTGGGCAAGACGCAGTTACTTGCCAGGCAGTCAAAAGCGTCTATGACCTGGTGATCGAGGAAACGGTGCCCATATCCTCCATCAAGGCGGCTGAAGCCATCAAGGTGACGGAAAATACCCAGCGCGACGTCAACATTGCCTTCATGAATGAGTGCGCGGAAATTTTTGACAAGATGGGCATTGATACCGGCGAGGTTTTGAAGGGGATGCGGACCAAGTGGAATGCGCTGGACTTTAAGCCAGGTCTGGTCGGTGGCCACTGTATCGGGGTTGACCCATACTACCTGATTAACGAGGCGGAAAAAGTTAACGCGGATGCTACGCTGTTAAAAATCAGTAGAGAGATCAACAACCAGGCCGCCTTCTTCGTCAGAGACAAGACCTTAAAGCTCTTGACTTTGACAGGCCTGCCGGTCAAGGGAATGCGGGTTGGCGTTTTGGGCATTACCTTTAAGGAAAATGTGGGGGATGCCCGGAACTCCAAAGTCATCGACATCATCAATGGTCTCAAGGAATACGGAATCGAGGTCCTGGTTTATGACCCGCACGCTGATCCTCGTGACATTTGGCAAAAATATGGGGTCAAACTGGCTCCCAGATCAGCCATGCATGACTTGAACGGCTTAGTCGTCGCCGTTGCTCACCGGGAATTTCTGGATCTTGATTTGGACCGCTTTTTCAAAAAGGACCTAGTTCCGCAAGACCGGGTCCTGGTGGATGTCAAGTCCATTTATCCAAAGGAAAGGTTAGAGAAACTCGGCTATTCCTACTGGCAACTGTAGTTTTTTCGTAAAAGAGGGTAGCCAACAGCTGTAAAAAAATGTAATCAAAAATATCAATTTAAGTTTACTAGTATCTATTAGTAGACTTTTCTATTCTAGGTCGTGTTTTTAATGTTTTAGGACGAGTTTTATGATAAACTATGATTGAATACGAACATATGACCGCAATGAGAAAGCAGCTTCCAAAAATGACCAGAAAAACGAAAAGAACTCAGACTAAAACGATCAGAGCTTATACCGTAAAACTGACTGATGAAGAAATTAAAGAGCTGGATGAGCTGTTTGCTGGCTACGGCAGATGCAAGGATTTGCTCTATGCTCAGCTGTGCGGCATCAACCACATGACGGACGTCAAACAGTGGCACGGCCCTAGAGACAGAATCCGCAAGCACGACGGTGAAATCAAGAAGGCTCGCAAAGCGGTCAAAGACTGGAAAAAGGCCTATAAGAAGAATAAAGCTCAAGGGCTGAAATCACCTGACGCAAGAACGGTCAGACTTTCAAAACAAAAGCTTCTGAATGAGCAGTTTGGAATTCAAGGCCGCCATGCAACAGAAGCAGTTAAAGACGTGTGCATGAACCTCAATTCCATGTGGTCAAATCTTGGCTTAAAACTGAAAAAGCAGGTGCAAGCCAATGAAATCTTGGATAGCGCTGAGCGCCAGTATCTTAATTACGTCTTTACTTCACCATATTACTGGCAGCTTATTCTGCAGGGACGCGAAAACGAGGCAAAGCCAAACGAAGAAGATAGCCAATATCCTTCGTTAAGAGCATCTCTAACCAAAGAACAGCTTCGGCATTGTGCTGGATACATCAGACGACTTACCAGAAAGCATAAGCCATACCCTCATTCAAGTTCCGCACGATGCATGCTCTGTGATGAAATAATGTGGAGTGTGGTCGAAAAAGACGGCTCAAGCTATTTGGAAATCATGACGGCAAAGCGCGGAAAGAAAAAGCAGTTTAAGCTGACCGGACTATACTGCTATGCCAACAAGAAGAAGCGTGGCGACATTCAGCTAATTCTTGACAAAAACAAGAAGCGGCTGGAAGTTCATCGCGCTATCAAGTCGGTTGTGAGCAACAAGCGCAATCTACATAAAAAACTGGGCATGGACAAGGGTATGGCCACTCTTATTTCGTGCAGCAGCGGTCAAGAATACGGAGCAAACTTCAGCAAGCTTGTAAGTGCCGAAGCCGAACGGATCAATCGCCGCAATACGAATACATCCAGCCAGCAAAAGAACTGAGACGGCAAAGATCAAACTTGCAAAAGAAACTGGCAGGTACTCATTCTGCCAAGACAAACAAGCGCATCAGATGCCAAATTGGCAGCATTGAGCGACAAATCGCTCATTTGGAAAAGCACCACCTCGGCAATAAGCTTTATCGTCGGCAACATGAGAGAAAGCAGAACAACATGGAACGGATGATGAACGTAAGCATTAGGCAGATGCTTATAACCGAAGAACCAGACGTCCTTGTCAAAGAAGATCTGAGCTTTACCAAAGAAAAGCTGCCAAGAGCATCAAGCCGCTATGAGGCAAAGGCAAGGCGCAAGCTGTCTTCATGGGCGAAAGGAACATTGAACAAGCGCCTCGAGTATCTATGTGCCAGTCAAGAAATTAAGACGGTCGATGTCAACCCAGCGTATACGTCACAGTTCTGTCCAAGATGTGGCGCACACTTTACCGAAAGAAAAGGCATGCATCATGAGACCGCAGTCTGTCCAAATTGCGGAGAGATGAATGCAAATACGGCTGCCGCCGTAAATATCTTGCGAAGGATGGATGACAAAGAAATAACGCTGTACACCCCATATCGGAAGGTTGAAAAGATTCTTGAAGATCGTTATGCAAATAAGCAGGCAGTGATGGCATAATCCATCAGTCAAAGCGTCACAAGCGTGGGCTCGCCCCTGCTTCAAGTCTAGGACTGGGCGCTGCCCTAGAGCCTCGGCACTAGGGAAAATTAGGACATATTCCTGCCTGCTTTACAGACATGGCCTCCGGGCTTTGCTTGTGAAGCATGGCGAACTCTTTGACTGTGCGTATGATAAAAGCATCAGAAGCTAGGGCTCCCCCTAGTGGAGGTGCATACAACCGAACGCACAAGGCATTTCCTCGTGAAAAAGCCTAAAAAAACCTCTAGCTTTGGCTAGAGGACAAGAATGTGTTTAATGATATTCACCTGAATAGCATTGGATATGTTTTTGAATTCGGGAGGGCAGAAAGATGACTGAAGCAAAGACAGAAGTAACTACGGAAATAAAGGCAGAAAATAAGAAAAAAGAGAAGGACCAAGATGTCCTCTTAAAGGAAAAAGGTGACCGGCGCCTCCTGCCGCACGTACCAGACCCCACCGGCCAAAGAAGCATCCTGGACCGGCGGGGCAAGTATACGGACGACGAGGACCTGACGACTCTCTTAAGAGAGCACCAACTGGGCGTCCGCTACGTGAGCGATTTTCCGGTCAAGGTCAAGGCCGAGAAAAAGGGCAAACCGGTGATTTTTACCGGGACCTGCCGGGACATTTCGGATACGGGGATGCTTTTAGTCGCAAATGACGACTTTGATGACGTCAAAGACTGTAAAAACGTCCACCTCAAGTTCAAGGTGCCGGCTGGCTCCATGCCAGAAGGCCACGAGATGAAGTTCAAGATCACTGGGCAAATCGTCAGAAGCGTTGACAGCCAAAAAGCGGTCGGCATCGAATTTTCACAAAGCCTGCCCAGTTACCTGGACCGGCATAAAGACCGCTACTTGCTGGTTTCAGCCTCTTTGGCCCTGGCCTTTGTGGCCTTTTGCGTGGTTTTGATGCGGGCTGAATCGGTCATCTACTTTAAGTACAATGCTCTCTTATATTCATACTCCCTGATCGCGGCAGCCTTTTTGCTAACGCGTTACCTCTTTGGGGCTCTCTATCAGCCGGTGCCGGTCAATCCCGACTTTACCCCGTCAGTCACCATCGTGATTCCTTGTTTTAACGAAGAAAAATGGATCCAAAAAACCATCCTGTCTTGTCTTGACCAGGCCTATCCAGTTGACAAGCTCAAGGTCTATGTGGTGGACGACTGCTCCACTGACCGGTCGGTAGAAAAAATCAATGAGCTGATTGACAAGCTGGTCAAAAGCGAAGGCCAAAGATATGACGTCAAAGATCGGGTCAAGTGCTTTGTCCAAGAAAAGAATGCTGGCAAGCGGGCCGCCTTGGTTCGGGGCGTGGAAAATACGGATACAGATCTAGTCATGTTCGTTGACTCTGACTCTTTTTTAGAGCCAGATGCCGTGCGCAACCTGGTTCAGCCCTTCCAAGATCCGAAAATGGGGGGCTGCGCTGGACGTTGCGACGTGGCCAACACCTACACCAATGCCTTGACCGAGATGCAGTCGGTCCGCTACTACATCGCCTTCCGGATCATGAAGGCGGCAGAGGGCGTTTTTGATGCCGTCACCTGTTTAAGCGGGCCACTTTCTTGCTACAGAAGAGAATTGGTCATGAAGTATAAGGACCGCTGGGTCCACCAGCGCTTTTTGGGCCACAAGGCCACCTTTGGCGATGACCGGGCCATGACCAACTTCATCCTCCGCCACCACCGCTGCACTTACCAAGATACGGCGGTCTGCTCAACCATCGTGCCCAAAAAACACCGGGTTTTTTTAAAGCAGCAGATGCGCTGGAAGCGATCCTGGCTAAGAGAATCGCTCATGGCGGGCCGCTTTATGTGGACGAAAGAACCTTATGCGGCCATCAACTTTTACATCGGTCTGATTGTACCGATCATGGCGCCGGTTGTCGTCGTCTACAACCTGATGTACGTGCCGCTGACCCAGCACATTTTTCCGAAAACCTTCTTAGTGGGGCTGCTCCTCATGAGTCTGATGATGTCCTTTGCCCAGCTGCTCTTAAGAAAAAGTACCACCTGGACCTTCGGCTTTCTCTTTTGCATGTACTACGAGCTGATTTTGCTCTGGCAGATGCCGATTGCCTGGGTGACCTTCTGGAAGTCTACTTGGGGGACGCGGCAAACGCCAAGCGACGTGAAGGCCGCACAAAAGAAGGCTGCTAAAAAGAAGGAAAGAGAAGAAAAGAAAGAGGCTAGAAAAGAAGCCAAGCGGCAAGTAAACCGCCAAGAAGGGGGCGATGGCGATGACAGAGGAAAAGCAGGAACAGGAACCCACGCTTAAACAGAAGCATTTTTACTTGCAAAGCAAGAAGGACTGGATCAAGTTTATCCGCTCCATCCTGGAATGGATCAGCCTGATCCTCTTAGGCGTCGTCATCTTCCGCGCACTGTTTATCACTAAGACCTATCAGCCTTATGACAGAAATGATCCCAAGATTGTGGACGGCAAAGACCACGGCTTTATCGCCCTGTCTTATTTTGGCGTCGACCGGGAGGGAACGGACACCCTGATTTCTCTGGCGCGGCTGGAAGAAGAATTGACCACCTTGAAAAAGCTGGGCTATGTGACCGTAAGCCAAAAAGACGTAGAGAATTACTATTACCACAAAAAGCCCCTGCCCAAAAAAGCCCTCTTCTTAGTTTTTGAAGACGGGCGGCGGGACACGGTGCTGTTTACCGAAAAATTGCTGGAAAAACTGAATTACCAAGCCACCATCTTGACCTATGCTGAAAAGTTCAAAAATAACGACCAGAAATTCGTCTCGGTCAAGGACTTAAAGCGGCTCAGTAAAGAAGGCTTTTGGCAGCTGGGGACCAATGGCTACCGCCTGTCTTACATCAATACCTATGACCGCTATCACCGCTTTTTAGGCGAGCTGGATTCTCGGGAATTCATCGAGATCAACCAGTATATCGGACGCAATTACAACCACTACCTGATGGATTATGAGCGAGACAAAAACGGGATCCCGACCGAAAGCACCAAGCAGATGAAGAAACGGATCGACCGCGACTACCAGCTGATGAAGAAGATCTATTCTAAGCAAGTTGGCAAGGTGCCGGACCTTTACGCCATTATGCACTCCAACACCAGCCGCTACGGGGATAATGCCAATGTATCGGCTGAAAATGCGGTAAATTTGGAAAGCCTTTTTAAAATGAACATCAACCGGGAAGGCTACTCCTTTGACAACCGGAAGAATTCCATCTACGACCTGACCCGGATGGAGGTCCAGGCCTGGTGGTACCAAAACCACCTCTTGATGCGGATTAAAGACGACCTGCCGAAAAAAGATCGGAAAAATATCAAGTTTGTCAAAGGGAATCGGAAAAAGTACGACCAGTGGAAGCTGGTCAAGGGGGCTGCTGAATTCAAGAAAGATACAATTGCTCTGACGTCAGATTCGGAAAGCAATGGCCTCTTGACCTTGAAAAAGGCGCAGGGGAAGACTTTTCACCTGAAATGCGAGCTCCTTGGCAACAAGATTGGCCAGCAGACTATTTACCTGGGCACCCAGGGGACGGCCAACAAGAAGCACAATTTTTCCAGCTACTTGTCTTTGTCCTTAGAAAATAACCAGCTTTACCTCAGACAAAAGTCAGGCGGAGCCATCAAGACCCTGCTTAAGCAAGATATGTACAAGCTCCACGATGACCACCCAGTGTCTATCCCCGAAGACAAGAAGGCGGCGCTGGTCGCCGAGCTCAAGACCCGGGGCAAGTTTGCCAAAAATTCGACCTTGGCTGAGCTTTACCAGATGAAGGCTTTTAAGGAAAAGCAGAAGAAGGTCAAGTCGGTCAAGCAGGGGGCCAAAGAGTACATCCCGGAAATCCAAATCAACGACCCCGGCGATGTGAAAGTCGACTTAATGGTAACAGGCAATAAGGTTTGGCTGACGGTTGACGGCAAAAAGCTGGTCAAGGGCCAAGCCGTAAAGGCGACTAACGGCGGGATTGCGCTCGAGAGTGCTTTTGGCGGCTTTGGCGAAAGCCAGCGCAATATCGCAGACGATGTCTATGATGGGGCCTTCCAGAACTTAGTCGTCACTAATGCGTCAGGTTCTAAGACCTACGTTGACGAGCGCCTTCACGGCTGGGACTTAGTCAAAGACAAGTGGGACAGCTTCTGGAACAAGATCGTTGACTGGTTCATCGTTAACCTGTAGGAAAAATTGAGGAAATATCGATGAAAAAGATAATGAGTATTTTGCTAGCCACTGGGCTAGCTTTTTCCTTAAGCGGCTGTCAAAAGGCCAATAATCGCAGCAATACGGAAAATAAGCATCATGTGGTGAGTCAAGAATCCGAAATCAAGTCCCTGAAAAAGTACCACCCATATGTCTGGACCGTTTATTGGGGGAAGAACGATAATTTGACCAGCCTGTATCAAAACTCAGGCAATTTGTCAGGGATTGGCGATTTTGCGGCCTACTATACAAGTTCAGGAAAAATCTTTTTGCCTAGGCATGCCGAGGACCTGGTCAGCCAAGCTAACGCTTCGACCAGCCTCAAGTGTCCGGTCTATTTGACCGTGGTCAATGACACGGCTAAGGAACAAAAGAGCCAGGCGCTGCTGGAAAAAATCCTGAAAGATGCTGCAACGCAGACTAAGGCAGCCAAGGCGATTGTGTCCTTAGCCAAGAAGGAAGGCTTTTCCGGCGTTGAACTGGACTATGAAAATCTGGGAGAAGCACGCGACTTGTGGCAGAAGTATTTCGCCTTTGAAAAGATCCTGTATTCGCTTTGCCAAAAAGACAAGCTGAAATTGCGCGTTCTGCTGGAGCCCAAGGTGCCTAAGCTGGCTTTTCCGTCTGGCCCGACCTATGTGGTCATGTGCTACAACCTCTATGGCTATGGTACCAAGGCCGGTCCTAAGGCTGACTACGCCTTTTTGGATAAAACGGCAAAAAAGTTTGCCTACCTGAAGCCTGACTATGCGCTGGCTGATGGCGGCTTTGCTTTTGGCAAAAATGTCACGCCCTTGACGCCTAGCCAGATCCAACAGGAGGGGAGCCGGGATGCTAAAAGCGGGGCGCTGCACTACCAAAAAGGCGGCAAGACCGTGTGGTATGCCGACGGTCAAACGCTCAAGCGCTGGGCCGACCGCCTGCAAAAGCATAGCAGCTATCCCATTAAGATCAGTTTGTGGCGGCTAGAATAAGATCAACAGAAAAAATTCAATAATCTTTTAGACAAAAGAAAAGGAGGAAACCTGGTGGTTTCCTCCTTTTTGGTGAGAAGTTACAGAGATCTAAATCAATACTTTGAAATAATGCTATTAAAACTATTATGCTTTTTCCTAAATTGTACTTTTTGAAAACGATACGCAGTTACAATTCAGATGCTTTTTCCTTAAAACATGCCAAGCAGCAATTGCTTGATTTCAGCCATGCTTGGTTGGCGTGGGTTTTGGACGGTGCATTGGTCATCGTAAACCCGGTCAATCATGTCTGGCAGGGCCTTGTCAAAGGCTTCCTTGGTAACGCCGTTGGCTGACAAGGATGGCTTGATGTCACAAGCCTTCATCAAGTCCCGGATCCGCTTGCAAAGGGCATCAACTAGTTCGGCATCGGTGTTGCCTTTAAGGCCCAGACTTCTAGCGATGTCAGCGTAGTCTTTTTGCGCGCGGTAAACTTCGTAACGTGGGTATGGCGTCCGCTTGACGTTGCCGCTAGCCCCGTTGAACTTGATGACTGGGATCATGGAAATGGAGATGCAGAGGCCGTGCGGGAAGCCGAAGGCACCGCCCAGCTTGTGGGCAATAGAGTGGTTCAAGCCTAAGAAAGCGTTAGCAAAGGCCATCCCGGCCAAGGTTGCGGCGTAGTGCATGTTTTCCCGGGCCTTTTCACCCTCATAAGTTGGGTGACTTGGGTCGTACTTGTAAGAGGCTTCCAAGTTGTTCATGATCAGCTGAATTGCCTTGAGTGACCATGGGCGGGTGAAGTCGCTGGCAGCAACAGAAACATAGCTTTCAAGGGAGTGGGACAAGCAGTCAAAGCCGGAGAAGGCAACCGTGTGCTTTGGCACTGTCATGACGAATTCTGGGTCAACGATGGCCACTTGCGGTGTCAGTTCGTAGTCGGTCAATGGGTACTTGACGTGCTGCTTGTCGTCGGTGATAACTGCGTAAGGGGTGACTTCTGAGCCAGTCCCTGACGTGGTTGGGATGCAGATCAGGCTCGTGTGAGTTTCGTGCTTGAACTTGACAATCCGTTTTCTGATGTCGACGAACTTTTGTTGCAGTTCCTTGAAGAGTTCTGCCACGTTGTCGTAGTTGTCCAGCCAGCCATCTGCTTGATCCAAGCTGTATTCGTAGATGTAGCGGGCGATCTTAGCCACGTCTAGGGCTGAGCCACCGCCGATAGCAATAATGGTGTCAGGACCAAAGTTCTTCATTTCCTTGGCGATCTTGATGGCTTGTGACAGTGGCGGGTCTGGCAAGACTTCGCTGTAAATAGTGGTGTCAACGTGGTTGTCCCGCAGGGCTAGTTCTTCATAGATCTTGTCCACGAAGTGGAACTTGACCATGCCTGGGTCAGAAACGATGAAGGCACGGGAGATGTCTTGTTCATTTTCATCTGACAGGTAGGTAATTGAGTTCTTTTCGTAAAAAATCTTCTGCGGCAGGCGGATCCATTGTGGCCGGTTCCGTCTCTTAGCAATCGTTTTAACGTTCAGCAAGTCTGAAGTTGATAAGTTGTGTGACAATGAGTTCTTCCCCCATGAACCAGTACCTAAAGTTAAACTTGGCCGTAAGCCGTCGGTGTAAATGTCGCCGATGCCGCCCAGAGCGTCTGGCTGGTTGACTAGGACTCTAGAAGCTTGTACAGCCTTGCCGTATTCGTCAATGAAGGGGTCGTTTGGTGAGCCGATTTGGATGGCGGCATTGTGGCCGGCCCCTTGGTAGTTAAGGAGGGCTTTGACGATCTTGATGGCATCTTTGCGGTCTTTAGCTTTGTAAACGGACAGGAGCGGAGATAATTTTTCACTGGATAATTTTTCACCGATATTCTTAGGGTCCAGTTCAAAAAGCAAGACGTCCTTGCCTTCCGGCAGGTCAACGCCGGCGTGTTCACAAATCCAGCGGGCGCTCATCCCGGCAACCGGGCCGTTAACGCCGTGCTTGTCGTTAAAGACGAAGTCAGCCAGCTTTTGGTAGTCCTTCTTAGGCACTAAGTAAGCACCCTTGTCTTGCATCATTTGCAGCCACTTGTCGTAAACCGGAGCTTCAACAACTGCTGAATTTTCGGTGGCGCAGACCATCGAGTTGTCAAACCGCTTTGAAAGCAGGATGTCTTCAACTGCCCGGTCAAGGAAGGCCGTGTGGTCAACATAAACCGCACCGTTGCCGGCCCCAACCCCCATGGATGGGTTGCCGGACTTCAAAGCTGCGTGCACCATGCCAGGACCACCAGTTGCTAAGATGGAAGCGATCTTTGGGTTTTGGATCAAGGCAGTGGTGTTTTCCAGACTGGCCTTGTCGATCCACTGGATGATGTTCTTTGGGGCACCCGCCTTTAAAGCTGCGTCATACAGGATTTGGGCAGCGTGGATTGAGCACTTTTGTGCCTTTGGGTGGAAGGAGAAGATGATGGCGTTTCTAGTCTTCAGGGCTACCAGGATCTTGAACATGGTAGTGGAAGTTGGGTTGGTGGTTGGGACGATCCCGGCTAAAACGCCTAGAGGGGAGGCAACCTTCACATAGCCTTCAACGCTGTTTCTTTCGATGATGCCGACGGTCTTGTCGTGCTTAATGGCGTTGTAGACATTTTCTGTGGCAAAGCGGTTCTTGGTGTCCTTGTCTTCAACTACCCCGCGGCCAGTTTCGTCAACTGCTTCGTGAGCCAGCTCAAGAGAGGCTTCACTGCCGGCCAAGGCCATGGCAGCGACGATCTTGTCGACCTGCTCTTGGGTGTAGGTTGAATACTTTTCTTCAGCAACGACTGCTTGGTCAACCAGCTTGCCGGTATATTCCTTGGCGGCCGCCATTTTTTCTTCTGGTGTCAGCTCATTTTTCGTTACGGTTT
This sequence comes from Lactobacillus sp., assembly GCF_051893255.1. Lineage (GTDB taxonomy): Bacteria > Bacillota > Bacilli > Lactobacillales > Lactobacillaceae > Lactobacillus. The sequence goes on from NZ_JBJFHB010000039.1 coordinate 33,639, forward strand.
GTGTTTTTGTACTAGTCATTTTTTTCTCCATAAAAAGCTAAATACATTTACCTTACTCAATTGAAAAGAGATTCATTATTTTCCTTTGTGAACCTTTTCACCTAGTATGATACCGCTTTTAGATTTAAAGTCAACAACTTTTAAAGCATTATTTTCCGCTGTAATTTTTGATAAAAACGCTTTCGTGCTACTTAGAGTAGAGAAGTGTAAGCGATGAAAAAAACTAGCTAAAGTGAACTTTTTCACTAAAAGAAGTCGAATCGAGCTTCAGTTTATGAGGTGAATCTTGTATATTATTTAGTAAGGAGATCATTTTGATGAACGAAAACATTATTGAAGTAAGCAGCTTTGACCAGCCTTTGCTGCGGCTGTTTGTCGATTATAACGAGTCCCAGCTCTTTCACTATTCAGAGCCGGACCCTGGCGTCTTTATCGCCGAAAGTCCCAAGGTGATCGAGCGGGCGCTGCGGGCAGGCTATGAGCCGCTCGCCATCTTGGCTGAGCAAAAATACCTTGACCGGGATTTGGCTGATCTAGAGCATGAATTAAAGACCAACCAAAATAGCAATTTATCCGCACTGGCCAAGACGCCGATCTTTGTAGCGCAAGGCGACATGCTCCGCCAGCTCCCTGGCTACAATCTCTTGCGCGGCGCCATTTGTGCTTTTAGGCGCAAGGAGCGGGCGAGCGTCCCAGACTTTTTAGCAGCTTTGCCGAAAAAGCCGCGGATCGCCATTTTGGAAAGCGTGGTTAACCCGACTAATGTGGGTGCCATCTTCCGGTCTGCCGCGGCCCTGGGGATTGACGGGATTTTGATCACGTCTGACTCCAGCGATCCGCTTTACCGCCGCTCGTCCCGCGTCAGCATGGGCACCGTCTACCAGATCCCGTGGACTTATTTTCCAAAAGAGGCCTGGCAGGAAAAGGGGATCGAGCTCTTGCATGAGGCCGGCTTTAAGACCGCGGCCATGGCGCTAAGAGAGGATACCATCAAAATTTCTGACCCCGCCTTGCAGGCTGAAGACAAATTGGCCATCATCCTGGGTTCAGAAGGGCCAGGCCTGCTTGAAGCAACGATCCAGCAGAGCGACTATACTATCAAGATCCCGATGAAAGATGGCGTTGATTCTTTGAACGTTGCCGCCGCCAGCGCCTTGGCCTTTTGGGAGCTGGGGCACAGTGAGAAATAGTCGTGGCTGTCTATATTAGGGGGAACCCGGCTCCGCGAACAAAGAAAAAGAGCAAGATTCTAACGAATCTTGCTCTTTTAACTTACTTACCTGAGTCGCCGTAGTTTGACAGCACCCGGGCACTAGGGTCGTTGACTGAGTCCAGACCAGCCCAAGTCTTGTTTGGCATCCAGAAGTCCTTGATCCATTCGGCC
>NZ_JBJFHB010000039.1:35122-37212 GCF_051893255.1 Lactobacillus sp.
GTCCAGACCAGCCCAAGTCTTGTTTGGCATCCAGAAGTCCTTGATCCATTCGGCCTTGCCAGGGAAGAACTCTTCAAAAATGTCCCGGTACAAAAGGGATTCCTTGGTAAATGGCGTCTTGTATGGGTACTTGTCCTTAGCCTTTTCCAAGTCTTCATCGCTGTACTTGCTTTCAGCGTATTCCTTCAAGTCGTCCACCATGGAGTGGCCCACGGCATCGCTGAAGGCTGCCTTTTCCCGCATCAAGATGTCCTTTGGCAGCCATTCGCCTTCTTCAAAGGCCTTTCTCAAAAGGTACTTGCCCTTGTGGTAGTGGTTCATCTTGAGGTCTGGGTCCACGCTCATCACGTAGTCAACAAATTCGCGGTCGGCAAAAGGCACCCGGCCTTCAAGTGAGTTAGCAGAAATGCAGCGGTCGGCCCGCAGCACGTCGTACATGTAGAGTTCCCGCATCCGCTTGGCAGCTTCTTTTTGGAATTCTTCAGCACTTGGGGCGAAGTCGGTGTACTTGTAGCCAAAAAGCTCGTCGGAGCATTCGCCGGTCAAGATCACCTTTAAGTCAGTGGTTTCGTGGATCTTTTTGCACAAAATGTACATCCCGATAGAAGCGCGGATCGTGGTGATGTCCCAGCTTTCCAGGGTGTAGATGACTTCCCGCAAGGCGCCTAGCACGTCTTCCCGCGTCATGATGAATTCGGTGTGGTCCGTGCCCAGGTAGTCAGCAACTTCTCTAGCGTACTTCAGGTCGATCGGGTTTTGGTCCATCCCAATGGCAAAAGTTCTGATCTTGTCGTTTGGCTGCAAGCGTGCTGCAATTGAGCAAACTAATGATGAGTCCAGACCACCTGAAAGCAAGTAGCCCACAGGAGCATCGGAAGCCAGGCGCTGGTCAACGGCGGAAATCAGAAGGTCGTGGATCTTGCTAGTTGCCGTCTCAAAGTCGTCAGTTGACATCTTTGGCGTCAAGTCGCTTTCGTGATAGGCGACAAACTTTTCACCGTCATAGTAGTGGCCTGGCACAAATGGGTGAATTTCATCGCACAGGTCCAGTAAAGTCTTGCCAGTTGAAGCAAAGGCAATCTTGCCTTCTTTTTTGGTGTAGCCGTAAAACATTGGCCGAATGCCAATAATGTCGCGACCAGCGTAAACCTTTTTTGACTTGTGGTCGTAGAGAACAAAGGCAAATTCCCCGTCCAGCATCTTGATCATGGTGTCAATCCCGTACTTGCGGTAAAGAGGAATCAGGACTTCACAGTCAGAACCGGAAGTAAATTGGTAGTCAGTTTCCAGGTTCTTCTTTAATTCTGGGTAGTTGTAAATTTCTCCATTGCAGACCAGGGTGCAGTCCAGGCTTTCAAAAGGCTGCATTCCGCTGTCTGACAAGTCCATGATAGCTAGGCGGTTGAAGCCGAAGGTTACGTCCAGTTCGTCAAAGACCCGGGTCATGTCAGGGCCGCGGTCCTCGTTTTTGGCCAGGGCTTGGTCAAAGGTCTTCAGATCAAATTCTTTTGATGCAACTGCTAAAAATCCACACATAATAAATACCTCGCTTATTAATAATCTGCGAAGACGGGCAAATAAAAAAGCCCACCGTCTCCTAACTAAATAGGGACGAAAGGCTTTGTTCCGCGGTACCACCCAACTTGCTCAAATGAGCCAGCTTATCTTGAGGACTAACATCCTCATCCGGCGTTAACGGGCTGGTCCCGGCTGAGTCTACTCGGCAGTGCCTTTCGGTCAGCAGCTCTGGAAAAAGTGTTATTCAAGAAGGGCAGGGCCCGCTGGCTTCTCACTGGCGCCAACTCACTTTGGGGATGCCCAACTTTACTCGTCTTTTTATGGCTTGTTCTTTAAGTTAAGAACTATTTTAGCGCGGATGAAAAATAAATCAAGCCTAAATGAGATAAAATTTAAAATTTCTGAAGAAAAAGCTCAAAAAAAGAAAATTAAAGAAATTTGCCAAAAGCTGTTGACTTTTTCCTCGATCCCGGTAAAATATATATTGTTGCGTCGCGAGGCGGAGCAAAAATAAAAGATTCCGCCTTAGCTCAGTTGGTAGAGCGCTTGACTGTTAATCAGGATGTCGTCAG
>NZ_JBJFHB010000040.1:0-2314 GCF_051893255.1 Lactobacillus sp.
TTTCATCGGCAGAAAAGACCCGGTTTGGGTGGCTGGCCAAGAGGTAGAGGATGCCAAATTCTAGGGCAGTCAGCTGGATTTCCTTGCCTTCCACAGTCTTGACTTCGTGAGAGTCCTTGTTGATGATCAGTGGGCCCACTTCCAAGACGTCCGGCTCTTCTTCTTTAACTTGCTTTTGGCTCCGGCGGAGCAGTGACCGTACCCGGGCCATCACTTCCAGCGGGTTGAATGGCTTAGACACGTAGTCGTCGGCCCCGGTGATCAGGCCTTGGATCTTGTCCATGTCGCCGGTCTTGGCGCTGACGATGATAATCGGAATATCGGAGTCCTTCCGCACTTCCTTGACCACGTCGATGCCGGACATGTTAGGCATCATCACGTCCAGGATCATCAGGGCAATATCAGGCGTGGTGGACAATTTAGTTAGGGCTTCCTTGCCGTTATAAGCAGCGATTGGCTCATAGCCTTCATTTTTCAAGTAAATGCTTAAGAGTTCCACGATTTCGTGGTCGTCGTCGACAACGAGAATTTTTGTACTCATCTAAAAAATCTCCTATCTCATAGTATCCTACCGTATATTGTAACCTATTTATTGCCCCTAATAATAGCAAAAAGAGTGTCCTTTCCGGGACACTCCTTGCTTGATTTTATCAAAACTTATAAACAATCCATGTGAAAAACTACTGGATTTCCTTTTTGCCAGTGTAGAGCTCGTAGTAGTAGCCCTTCTTGGCCAAAAGTTGGTCGTGGTTGCCGGCTTCGATGATGTGGCCGTGGTCCAGAACCAGGATCAAGTCAGAGTTGACGATGGTGGACAAGCGGTGGGCGATGACAAAACTGGTCCGGCCCGCCAACAGGTTGTCCATCCCGGATTGAACCAGACGCTCAGTCCGGGTGTCGATGGAACTCGTGGCTTCGTCCAAGATCATGACTGGCCGGTCGGCAATCATGGCCCGGGCAATGGACAAAAGCTGCAATTGCCCTTGGGACAGGTCGCTGCCGGAGCCGTCGATCACCGTTTCATAGCCATCATCCAGTTCGTGGATGAATTCATCAGCTCTAGCCAGGCGGGCTGCTTGGTAGACGTCGTCGTCACTAGCGTCTGGCCGGCCAAAGCGAATGTTGTCCATGATGGTCCCGGTAAACATGTGGGTATCCTGGAGGACGATGGCCACGGATTGGCGCAGAGAATCCTTTTGGATGTCCTGAATGTCAATCCCGTCGTAGCTGATGGTCCCGGAGTTGATCTCGTAGAAGCGGTTGATCATGCTGGAGATGGTCGTCTTCCCGGCACCCGTTTCCCCAACCAGGGCCACCTTCATGCCGGGCTTGGCGTCAAGAGAGATGTCGTACAGGATCTGCTTGCCAGGCACGTAGCCGAAGTTGACGTGGTCAAAAGCAATGTGGCCCTTAACTGGGACAGCCTTGGTGCCTCCATTTTCCGGCACTTGCCATTGCCAAGCGTTCTTGACGCCTGGCTTTTCGGCGATGGTGACTTGGCCGTCGTCGACTTCCACTTTTTCATCCAAGACGGCAAAAATCCGGTGCGCCCCGGCGATGGCCAAGACGATGGAGTTCAGCTGCTGGGAAATCTGGGCAATTGGCATGATGAAGGCCTTAGACAGCTGCATGAAAGAAGCTACGGCCCCAACCGTCAGCGGCAGGTTGCCAGCCAAAACGGCAGCGCCCCCGATCAAGGCGATCAGGACGTACAAGAGGTTGCCGACGTTGCCCATGATTGGGAACAAGATGGTGGCAAAGGTGTTGGCATTGCCGGAAGCTTCTCTTAATTCTTCGTTGTAGCGGTCGAAGTCTGCTTCCGCATATTTTTCGTGGGAGAAGACCTTGATAACCTTCAGCCCGTTCAGCATTTCTTCGTTAAAGCCGTTAACTTCCCCGACCTTCTTTTGCTGGAGGTCAAAGAAGTAGCCAGACTTTTTGGTCAGATACTTAACGATCCCAATAGACAAGGCAACGACGATGACAGCCACAATGGTGAGCTGCCAGCTGAGGTAGAGCATCCCGAAGAAGACGAAGACCACCGTAAACATGGAGTTGCCAAACATGGGCAAGGCCTGGGAGATCATCTGCATCAAGGTGTCGATGTCGTTGGTGTAGCGGGACATGATGTCGCCGTATTCATTTTGGTCAAAAAAGGCGATCGGCAGCCGCTGCATGTGGGTGAACATTTCGTTTCTGATCTGTCTTTGCACGCGCTGAGACAAAAGCATCATCAACAGCGTGTACAGGTAGCTGGCAACCACCCCAATGGCGTAGACCCCAGCCATCAGCAAGATGGCGTGGGCCAGCGGCG
>NZ_JBJFHB010000041.1:0-9235 GCF_051893255.1 Lactobacillus sp.
TTCTTTTTGTCCCTTCTTAGCTAAATGGTAAATGACCAAAAGTGTCGCAATGCCAGCAAAAGCGAAGATAGAAAAAGGAAACGCCTTAGTTTGCAAAAGGCCTTTAATCGTTGCATCGATGTTAACCTTGTTTGGATCATTTTTGATCAAGAAGAATAGCGCAGAAAATGAAAAATTTAGATATTCAACTATTAGTAATCCGCTCAATGACCACGCACTGAACGGAATTCTGTGTTTATTTTTCATAAATCCATCTCATATCTTTCCCTTCTTCCAAATGAACTTTTACCTAGATTTTATCCCCCCGACAGTCACTTTCAACACTTTTCAAAATTTTATCTCCTATACGCGTATAGAAAAGCAAATCCTACCCAAACAAAAAGATCCACAAATGTGGATCTTTCCTAGATGCCATATTTACGACGCAAATCTCTCTCTTGATCGCGCTTTTTAATGGTCTCTCTTTTATCGTATTCTTTCTTACCTTGGGCAACCCCAATCAAGACCTTGGCAAAGCCATGTTTAATGTAAACTTTCAAAGGAACGATGGTCATCCCTCTTTGCGCTTTAACCTCAGCCAGCTTGGCAATTTCCTTTTTATGCAAAAGCAGGCGTCTTGATCTCAGCGGATCATGGTTGTAACGATTGCCTTCTTTATATTCATCAATATGCACATTTTCTAAAAAAGCTGAGCCATTGATGATCTGCACATATCCGTCCCGCAGGCTGACATGTCTTGACCGAACCGACTTGATCTCCGTCCCCGTCAAGGCAATCCCCGCTTCGTAGGTGTCCTTGATGAAGTAATCGTGTCTTGCCTGCCGGTTTTGTGCTAAGACATTATCTTCTTTCTTCTTTTCTTTCACTCAGAAAGCCCCCTAACTTTAGCGCGGGCGCTTGCTGCTTTGCCCCAAGCGCTGGCCGCGGTTGTTCTTGCTTACCTTGTGCTGGCGGTCGCCGCTGTAGCCCTTCCGGCGGTCACGATTGCCGCGGCCACCATGGCCGTTCCGGTTATCGCGGTTTCGGTCACCCCGGTAGCGGCCTCGGCCATTTCTGCCTTGCCCCCGGTCGTTATGCGGACGCTTTTTAGCATCGGGATCATAGACTTCAAAGTCTAATTGGTGCTGCTCAACGTTGGCATTGGTCAAAACTACCTTGATTGGCATCCCTACCTTATATTGCTTGTGCGTCCCCCGGCCCGTCAAGGTCATGGTCTTTTCGTCGTATGAGTAGAAGTCATCCTTTAGGTTAGAGATGTGGATCAAGCCTTCCACCGTGTTTTCCAATTGGACGAACATCCCAAAGCTGGTAACCGATGAAACAACCGCATCAAACTTCTGCCCTACCTGGTCGGCCATGTATTCGGTCATCTTCAGGTCGTTAGTTGCCCGCTCAGTGTCGATAGACCGGCGCTCTTGAGTTGAGGTTTGCTCAGCAACTTCTGGCAATTCGCTGGCAAAGTGCTCCTTAACCTCGTCGCCCATCCCTTCTTCTAAGTAGGTGTGGATCATCCGGTGAACCATGGTGTCTGAGTACCGTCTGATTGGGGAAGTGAAGTGGGTGTAGTACTTAGCCGCAATCCCGAAGTGGCCCAGCGGTTCTTCAGAGTAGTGGGCCTGCTTAAGACTGCGCAGCATCATCATTTGGACAACTGCTTCTTCTGGCGTGCCCAGGGTCTTGGTCACAACCTTTTGCAAATCGAGTGGCTTGACGTCATTAGGGTCAGCCTTGATGTTTAAGCCAAAGGCGCTGCAGAATTCAAAGAATCTGGTAATCCGGTCAGCTTCTGGCGTTTCGTGCACCCGGTATAAAAATGGCACGTGCTTCTTGTAGTAGGCTTCAGCTACCGTTTCGTTGGCTAGCAGCATGAAGGATTCAATCATCTTTTCGGCCGTACCCCGTTCGTGAAGAACGATGTCAACCGGCTTGCCCTTGTCGTCAACGATGATCTTGGCTTCTGGCTCTTCAAAGTCGATGGCGCCGCGGTCATGTCTTTGCTTGTAAAGGACTTCGTGCAAGTCTGCCATTTCCCGCAGCATTGGGCGGACCTTGACGTACTTGTCTTCCAGGTCGCTGTCTGGGACATCGGTCAAGGCTTGGTTAACCTTGTTGTAAGTTAGCCGCCCATGAGACCGCATGAGGGCTGGGTAGATGTCATAGCCTACCCGCTCACCATCTGGAGTGATTTCCATGTCGCAGGACAAGACCAAGCGGTCTACGCCTTCGTTTAAGGAACAAATCCCATTTGACAGTCTAAATGGCAGCATCGGGATTACCCGGTCAACCAGGTAGGTACTGTTGCCCCGGGCAAAGGCTTCCCGGTCTAAAGGCGTTCCTTCTTTAACGTAGTGGGCAACATCAGCAATGTGGACGCCCAGGTGGTAGTTGCCGTTAGGCTTTTTCCAGACAACGACCGCGTCGTCAAAGTCTTTGGAGTCATCGCCGTCGATAGTCACGGCCGCTTGGTCCCGGATGTCCCGCCGGCCCTTTTTCTCTTCGCCAGTCACATGGTCAGGGATGGCATTAGCCTGGGCTAGGACGTCTTCTGGCCAGTCCACCCGGATGTCGTGCTCAGCCACGATAGACATGATGTCCACGCCTGGATCGTTCTTGTTCCCGATGACTTCCACTACGGCCCCGGTCATGGAATCAGGAATGTCTTCGCTTGGGTAGTCCTTGATGGTTACCTTGACCATGTCGCCTAGTTGCGGAATGATCCCTTGATCAGATACGTAGACCTTGTATTTCTTGAACTTCTTGTTGGTAGAAATCACGTAACCGGCAAAGTGGCTGATCTTGACCTGGAGGTCTTCAAGTGGGGTGTATTCCCCAACCAAGGAACTGGTCCCTCTTTCCAGGATTTCCAGCACTTCCCCTTCTGGGCCTTTGCCGTTCCAAGGGTTGCCGCCAACCGTGATCTTGACCTTGACCCGGTCGCCGTCAAGAGCCAATTTAGTATTGTCAGCCCCGATAAAAATGTCGTCAGCTTCTTCATCATCTAAGCGGACAAAGCCAAAGCCCTTGTCGTTGGCCCGGAAGACGCCTTCAACTTCGGTATTTTCCTGGGTCAATTGGTAGCGGCCGTTGCCGTCAGTGATGATCTTTTTCTCATGTTCTAAAGTCGCCAAAGACTTGATCAGGTCGGTAAAGTTGCCGAGGCGGTCCCGCCGGGCCTGGCGCTCGATCTGGTCTACCGTGAACTGTCTTTGGGGATTGTGGCGGAAGATTTCAAGCACTCCCGCCAATGCAGCTTCATTTTGCGTCATATTTTCTCCATTACTAGTTTTACTTAAAGCTTTTTTGCTAAAAAAAAGCCTCCCATCAACTGATCGGGAGGTCTTGATTATTTAGAAGACAGAATTGCCAAAATAATCGAAAAAGCGAAGAAGAGTACCAACAATACTGAGGTTACCTTCTCCATAAAGGCTTCAAAGCCCCGCTTCTTAGTTTGTCCGCTGAATACGGCACCACCTGACAAAGCGTTCAAGGCATCTTGTTGCTTTTGTGGCTGCATCATTGTTGCAAAGATGATCAGGATTGAAACAATGATCAACAGCGTCATCATCACGTTATACACTGTACTGCCTCCAATTTATTCTACAATTACTCAGCTATTATATCATACTCTAGCTTACTTTGTCTTTGTTTTTTTCAGTTCCGGCGCATCTGTTTTGTAAAGACTAGTTGCGTCCTTCTTGCCCAGCTGACTCTTCAGGCTGGTCTTAGACTTGGCCGCCTCTTTCAGCTTGGCCAAAGCCGCCGTCTTGTTGTAGTCAAAGTCGCTGGTATCCACCTTCTTAAACCAGGATGGCTTGTAAAAGCGAAGCAGGTTCCCGGTCATCACCCGGTCTGACAAGGACAGCTGCGTCGTTACCTTGTTGGCTAAGATGCGGCACTGGTCCTTGTCCTTTTTGCTAGTGACCTTTTTCCCGGTTTTGGTGTAGTAGTAAGTGCTGCCCACCTTGGTAAAAACGGGCGACACAAAGTTGCCGTTTCGCTGGGCCACCAGCTGCGGGTTGTCTTTACTCAAGAGGTCATGGCCAAAAAGAATCATCTTCTTGCTAGAGATGCCAAGCAGGTTCAATAAAGTTGGCATGACGTCAATTTCCCCGCCATAGGTGTGCTTGACCCCGCCTTTCAGGCTTGGTGAATAGAACATGAGCGGCACCCTTTGGTACTGCTGGTCTTCAAATTCGCCGTAGTTCTTGATCCCGGTCAGCTGGGCCATGGCCTCGTTGTGGTTGTTGGAGATACCATAGTGGTCGCCGTAAAAGACCAAGAGCGTCTTTTTGTCTAAGCCTGTCTTCTTCAGCCAGGTCATCAGCTCGCCAATAGCCTGGTCTAAGTAGTGGGCCGTTTGCACGTAGCCGTCTACCGTGGAGTCCCCGGTCGTCGTCTTTTTGATCGACTGGTTCTGCTTGTCCAGCATGTAAGGGTAGTGGTTGGTCACCGTGATTAATTTCAGGTAAAAAGGCTGCGGCAGGCTGGCGATGTACTTAGCCGATTCTTTCAAGAAGATCTTGTCCTTTAAGCCGTAGCCCAGGTACCAGCTGTCTTGGTAGTTATAGTAGTTTAAGGACATAAAGTACTGGTAGCCAAAGGACTTGTAGGCATTGTTCCGGTTCCAAAAAGAACCCGTCCCCCCGTGCATGACGGCGGTCGTGTAGCCAGCCTTTTGGTTCAGGATCGCTGGCATGCTCTCAAAAGTATTGCTAGTGCCGTAAGTCGACATGGCCGACCCCGACTGGACCCCGAAGAGGGAATTTTCCAGCATCATTTCCGCATCTGACGTCTTCCCCTGTCCAACTTGGTTGAAAAAGTTATCAAAGGCCAGGGTGTGCTTGTTTTTATAAAGCTTGTTTAAATTTGGCGTAACTTCCTTGCCCTGCCACTTGTAGCCAATCAGGAACTGCTGGAAGCTTTCTAGGTGGATGTAGATCACGTTATTGCCCTTGGCGACTCCGGTATAAGCGGAATTGGGCTGGACGTAGTTTTGCTTGATGTACTTTTTAACAGAAGACAGGTCTGACACCTTGGCATTGGCCATCTGGGCACTGGTCTGGGCCGTCTTGACCCCGTCGTAGATGGCGTACTCGTTGATGCCGAGGTACTTGACGATGTAGTTGTTGTCAAAAGTTCTGGTCAAGAGGCCCGACCGGTCCTGCTGGGCCAAGAGCAGGTTGACCCCGGCCAGCAAGATGGCGCCCACTTCGATCCCGGTCTTTAATTTCCAAGACTTGGGCCGCAGGTCCATCTTAATGGCCTTGGTTGCCAGCAAGATGGTCAAGATGACCGGGTCTAAAAAGGCTAAAAAGTCGCTTCCTTTTAAGATGCCGGCAATGCTTTTGCCCAAATTTTCCGACGCGCTGCCGGAATTCTGCATCAAGGAAAAGGATAGGAAGTTGGAAAATTCCCGGTAGTACAGGATGTTGGCAAAAAGCCAGGTAGCCAGGATGAAGTCGAAGATAATCATCAGCCAGTAGGACTTGCGCCCCTTGACCAGCATCCCGATTCCGAGCAAGAGCAGCGCCGATGGGATCGGGTTTAAAAAGAGCAGGAAATATTGCATCCCGCTGCTGGCTCCCAGGCTAAACTTGGTCAGGTAGATCAAGCAGCATTTCAGCCAGTAGCCAAAAACCGCTAGCGACAAGAAGGCCGTCTTCGACGTCCTCAGCCAATTGCCAAAAGCAGCTAATTTTTTCATGACATACCTCGTTAATTATTCGCGAATTTTCGCCGGCTTAATGCTCCAGGCAAAAATCCCCAGAATCATCCCAAAGAAATAAGTGGCAAAGCGCCAGACAAACATGGCGGTGACAACTAAACCAGACTGAGCGATAAAGCTGGCAAAAAGGGTCTGGAAGCTGAATTCCGCCCCGCCGCTGGCCCCTGGCACCGGAATGACGGCCATGAACATGATGATCAAGACGGTCATGATGGTCACCTGGAAGTAGTTCACCTTGAGGCCAAAGGCGTACAGGGTCAAGTAAGGCGCTGAATAATAGCACAGCAGCTGCAAGATGGTGAGCGGAATGATGCCCCACAGCTTTTCTTTCTCTTTTTTCAAGGCCTGGCTTTCTTGGTAAAAGCTCTCAACCTGGGCCAGGGTGGCTTCTTCCCATGATGCCACCTTGTCTTTTGGCAAAAATTTGCCCAGGAAACTCATCAATTTTTTCACCATCCGCCGGGTCCAGTCATGGGCAAACATGGCGAGCAAGAGCAGGATGATCGAAGACACGTGGAGGGCAAAGCCAATAAAGATGAAGATGGCCAGCCCGGCAAACTTGCTGGCAACCAGGGAAAAGCCGCTGGCAAAGGCGGTCAGGTAAGCTGCCAAAACCACCAGCTGGTAGCAGATGAACTTCATCATCAAAATCGAAGTCGACCGGCCGATCGGCATCCCCATTTCGGCCATCGCCGCCAGCTGGGACGGCTGCCCGCCGGTCGCCATCGGGGTAATCCCGTTAAAAAGCGCCTGGATTAAGGGGATGCGGAGGTAGGACCAAAAGCTTCGCTTGGCTTCCCCCGGCCTTTTGGCTAAGAGCCACAAGATCAGGGCTTCGCAAAGATAAGACAAGAGCATGGCCAAAAAGACCAAGCTTACCTTGCCTGGGCTGATCTGCTTGGCAGCGGCCGCCAAGACTTTTACCGGCGTTTCCTTGAGGTCAAAGTAAAAAACACAGCCAGAGATCAAGAGGACCACGACGATCCCCCAGAAAGATTTTTTATTCATAAATCTGCCCTAGTTCCCGGCCGATCTGGTACTGCTCGGTGTAAAAGTCCTTCCAGATTTCAGCCAAATGATCTTCAGAATACTGCTGGCTAGCCCGCCGAGACAGGTCTTGGTAATGGGTCAGGATGTTGGGGTGGTTAATGGCAAAATGGAGCTGGTCGTTAAGGCCATCAAAGTCCTTGCCGGCCAGGTAGTAGCCATCGATGATGGCCCGGTAAAGGTCTAAATCCCGCAAAAGCACTGGCGTCCCGCAACTGAAGGCTTCAAGAACTGACATCGGGAAGAGCTCGTCAAAAGATGGAAGCAAGAACAAATCAGCCATGTTCAGGTAGTCCACCAATTTTGGCCGGTCGATGATGCCGGTAAAGATCAGGTTCTTAGGCGGGTTGTCGACCAGCTTCTTGAAGTGGTCATAGCCGTCCGTGATCTTGCCAAAAGAGAAGCCCCCGGCCCAGACAAACTGAACCTCAGGGTTGGCTTCAGCCAGCTTGGCAAAGTCGTCAACGCCCTTCCTCGCTTGCACTTGTCCATCGCCAAAGACGACGAACTTGTCTAGCGGAATTCCCAGTTCTTTCCGGGTTGCGTTCTTTTTGGCCTGGCTTTGCTCATAAAATTCACTCTTAGCCACAAAGTTGGGGATGTAGCGAATCTTGCTCCGCTGCAAGCCGTAGTCGGTCAGCTTGTCGATAAAGATGGGGTTCACGACTACGATCTGGTCCATCCGCTTGTAAAAGTCGATCACGTAGTTGTAGAAGACCTTCTTAGCTGGTGCAGGGAGTTTAATTGACCCCTCCAGGGTATCCGGCAAAAAGTGCACGTAGCCGATCTTCCGGCCCCGTGCCTTGGAAAAGCTGTTAGCAAAGTAAGTCGGGTTGATGGTGTGGTAGTGGGTCAGGTCGCTTTTGCCATACTTGTTGACGGTCACGTAGAAGTCGTCCACCAAGTGGGTTCTAAGCAAGCGGAGCAGTTCTAAGTAGGCCGCCCCCACGCCTTGGCCGGCAACGGAGTCAGCTTGGGAAAAATGGTTAATTCTGATCATCTTTGTCTTTATCCTCTTTCACTTGGTAGTTGTCGATGGCAAATTGGTAAAAGTCGCACACGCGGCTGGCAAAGCGGGATGCAGAAATTTCATCCAGCTTTTTAGCTAGGAGGTCCTCAGGGATTTCAATCCGTCCTTGGCGGAGATAAGCTTCAATGGCATCTTTCATCTGCCGGTAGGTTTCAAAAGTCGTCCCGTAAACCGGATTGTCAAAGACCTGGTCGGTATATTCGGTCTGGTAGACTACGCAGCGGCGGCCATTGGCCAGGGCTTCGATATAAGTCAGCCCCTGGGTTTCGGTATCGCTGGCTGACACAAAGAGGTCAGCCATCTGGTAGTAGCTGCCCACCTGGTCGTGCTCGACATTGCCGGTAAAAATCACGTGTCCTTCTAAAGTCAGGCGTTCAACCTGGTCTTTTAACTGGTCCACGTCCGGGCCATCGCCGGCGATGACGAAAATTAGGTTTGGGAATTCCTCTAAGAGTTCCGGCATCACCTTTAAGATGTGGCTAATCTTCTTTTCGGCTGCCACCCGGCCCAGGGTCAGCATGACTGGTGCGTCTTCACTGATGCCCAGTTTTTTCCTTAAATCGGTCTTTTTGCCCTGGCTGACGGCTCCCAGGTCCACCCCAGTCGGAATCACCCACATGGGAATTTCCACCCCGTAGCGGGTCAATAAATTGGCTACGCGGGGACTAGGGGCGATCACTCCGTCCATGTTCTTTAAGTAGCCCTTGGTGAACTGCTTAACGTGGACTGGCCGCAGGAGATGGCCGTTTAACACATAGTGCAGATAGTCTTCATACATGGTGTGATAGGTGTGAATGGCCGGAATTTCCAGTTGCTTGGCTACGAACTTGCCAATGGTCCCCATGGAAAACTCGGTTTGGGTGTGGACGATGTCCAGGTTTACCTCTTTAGCCACCTTGGCTGCTTCAAAGAGGCCGCGAAAGGCAATCCGGCGCTCAGAAAAGCCAATAAAGGGCACGGAGCTGAAGCGGAAGATGTTGGCTTCTACCGTGTCCTTGTCCACGCCTGGGTCGGTCGTGGTAAAAATAAAGACGTTATGACCTTGCGCTTCCAAGGCTTCCTTTAAAGTTTTGATTGAAGTCGCTACACCGCTGTTTTGCGGAAAGTAGGTATCTGTAAACAGGCCAATATTCATAGTAACTTTGATTTCCTCCATACTATCCTTTATATTATAGAAAATCCCTAAAAGAGGTGCAAACCTCTTAAGAAAAACGCTAAAAACAAAAAACGGCTCAAATGAGCCGTTTAAAACATAGCGGTGATCGGGGTCGAACCGATACGTCCGTAATGGACACCAGATTTTGAGTCTGACGCGTCTGCCAATTCCGCCACACCGCCGTATTATTTCGCAACTTTCCTAAAAATAAAAAAGTTTGAAATAGCGGTGATCGGGGTCGAACCGATACGTCCGTAATGGACACCAGATTTTGAGT
>NZ_JBJFHB010000042.1:0-2284 GCF_051893255.1 Lactobacillus sp.
TATGAACTAGCTGTAATTTGCACTAAGACTCCCATTTCCAAAAACTCTTGAAGCTTAGTCGGTTCTTCCAGAATTTCATTGTTCCGTTCAGGGTGAACAATAATTGGCGTGATACCTCTTTGCATCAACTGGAAGACCATGTTCTTAGTATAGTGGGGAACTTCGTTGCTTGGCAATTCCAACAGCATGTACTGACCATCCTCGTCACAAAAGAGGATGTCGTCCTTGTCTAAGGCATCCAAAAGACCACCTGACAGACGGACTTCATGTCCTGGGAAGACCGTTAGCGGAATCCCAGCTTGATCAATTTTTTCTTGAAATTCCTCAGTTAACTTGATCACATCTGCCTTGTGGTTGAGGAATCGGCCATTCAGCGTGTGCGGCGTGCACAAGGCGTGGGTGATCCCATCATTGACTGCGTCTTGCGCGAGCTTTAATGAGGTCTCCCAATCCTTACTACCGTCGTCGATTCCTGGCAAGATGTGACAGTGTAAATCGACAACTGTCATAATTCTTACTTGCCTTTCTTGTCTTCTTCACCGTAGCCGTAACCATAGCCATAACCATAGCCATAACCGTAGCCACCATCGCCGTCTTCGCCAACGTCATTCATAACGTAGCCAAGAATTGGTGAGTTGGTCAACTTGAGCATTTGCACAGCCCGCTTAACTGCAGCCTTTTGGGAGTGGGCCTGGCGAACCACCAAGATCGTCCCGTCAAGGGAACTAGTCAATTGCTGGGTTTCTGCTGCATCTAGAACTGGCGCTAAGTCGATTACCACCATGTCGTATTCCTTTTTGACATTTTCAATCAAGTCCAGCATGTGCTTAGAACCCAGGAGTTCTGAAGGGTTAGGCGGAATCGGACCGGCCGTCAAAATGTCCAAGTTTTCAACGCCACTTGCCATAATTACGCTCTCTGGATCAACATTCTTATTAGTCAACAAAGTAGTTAACCCTTGGACGTTAGAGACGTTAAAAGTTGAGTGCAAAGTTGGCCGCCGCAAGTCGGCATCAATCAAGAGAGTCTTTTTGCCAGCTTGAGCCATAGTGATCGCCACGTTGGCGCTAACCGTTGACTTACCGGCAGAGGCCATAGCGGACGTGAAGGCAATAGTCTTGATTTCCTTATCAACGTTCATGAAAGAAATATTAGTACGAATATTTCTGAATTGTTCAGAAATGACGCTTTGGGGACGGGCCAAGGTAATCAGCTTGGCACCATTCTTCATCGTTTCGTTGTCTAGGCCCTTTTTCTTAAATAATCCCATGCTAACCTCCTATACCCGTCTTCTAGTAGTGCGCTTGGCAGTAGCTGGCGTAAATGTCCAGTCTTTTGGCATCTTGATGCTTGCCACTTCACCTAAGTCGATCAAGCCCATTTCATCGGTCATGAAGGAGCTTTCCCGGACAGTGGTGTCAGACAAATCGCGGATAATGATGATCATCAGGCTGATAATCAAACCAGCCAAGGCGCCGACAGCAGTCATCAGCTTCACGTTAGGGAAACTCTTAGTACCGTTAGATGCGGTAGCTACGATAGTCACGTTGTTGACGTCCATGATGGATGGCAACTGTTCCTTAAACTCCTTGGCAACAGCGTTAGCTTCTGCCTTGGCCTTAGCAGGCGTTTCTGCCGTAGCTGACAGAGAGAAAACCTGGGAAGAAGTAGTAGTCGTAACACTGATCGCGCTCTTCAATTCGCTAGCGGAAACCGTGTAGCTCTTGCTGTCACGCTTGTAAACCGCTGGCTGAGCCTTAACGGCCTTCTTAACCAAAACACGAGTACCATCATCTTGGGTCTTATAAACAGCCTTCTTAGCTGGGGTAGCCTTCTTAACCAAAGTTACTGGGTTAGCCAAGTAGCTTGAAGCACCCTTTAAGATCTTCCGACTAGTGATCAAGTCCTTGTAAGTCGTAACCGCGTTAACGTCAGCTTGTTGCATGGCGTATGCTTGGTTAGCATCAGTAGTCTTCCGGTTAACCAAGAGCTGGGTAGTGGCCGTGTACTTTGGCGTGATCAGGTAGTCAGATACCCCATAGCCGACTAAGCCTAAGCCAATGGTCCAAACCAAAATACTGGCAACATGCTTCCTGATTAACAGGAACAGGCGACGCAAGTCAATGGTTACTTCTTCGTTCTTCTGTTGTTCAGAGCTCACTAGTTGTCCTCCTTTAAAACGTTGACATTCTTAATTCCTAAAGTTTGCCGGATATTATTGGAAATTCTCTGTCTTTCTTTAGTTGACATAATTTCAACTTCCATATTACCAAATTGTTGGTTG
>NZ_JBJFHB010000043.1:0-2263 GCF_051893255.1 Lactobacillus sp.
GTGATCTTAAACGAGGTTAAAAAGCAAGACCTTAATAAGGTGACCTTGGAAGTGCGGGTCGAGAACAAAAAGGCTCAGGCGCTTTACCGCCACTTAGGCTTTCGAGACAACTTCATTAGACGGAACTACTACACCAATGTTGACCGTCCTGACAGCGACGGCTTAAACATGATCTGTGATCTCAGAAAGAAGAATAAGTGTCAATGGTAACCCCTTACTGAAGTAAGGGGCTTGAAGCGCAAGCTTCAGGCCTCTTATCTTTAGTAGGGAAGCTGGAGAAATTTGGCTTTCATTGTCTAGACTAAGCTATCCAGTCGGCTTCGGCTGACTGAATAGAGAAACTACGTTATCCATGTCATCACACCCAAGGATGATGCCCAAGTCTTTGGCTCTGTGGCAGCTCTGTAAACAGTCATGAGGTTAACGTGACAGTCAACTGCGCCCACAAGCATGGATAACATTGTCGATGGGCATCAACGCAAATCCAAATTGGTTCTCCTGATTTGGACGAGCGGCAGGAATCACTGTTTCCTGCATTACGGAAAAGGAGAAAAAACATGAAGCATGAAAATGCCAATCGGGTGTTTTTGGAAATATGCCCGCGGCATATGGCTGAATGACTACGTTCGCGTAATTGGAAATAATGCCAAGGGCTACGTTCAAGGCTTTAAGTCGAATGGATATTTTGTATATTTGACGGATAGCTTAGGCAATTACGTACTGAACAATGGCAAGAATTACATCAATGGAAAGCAGTGCCGGCTGATCATGCATAACGGCAACTGGCAAAAAGCAGAGCAAAAGCTTTCTCTGTACGAATTTAAGTAAGAAAGAAGGAGGGCGGCAGGCAAGCCCTATTCCTCCACCCATTGAAATAGGTGGAATCCCGGGCTTGCCTACCGTTGAAAATCATTTAAGTAAGAAAGAAGGAGGGCGGCAGGCAAGCCCTATTCCTCCACCCATTGAAATAGGTGGAATCCCGGGCTTGCCTACCGTTGAAAATCATTGAATAAAGAAAAAGACATTCGCATTTTGGCTTTTGAAAGCTCCTGCGATGAAACATCCACTTCTGTGGTGAAAAACGGCTCAGAAATCGAGAGCTTGGTCGTGGCAACCCAAATCAAGAGCCACGCCCGCTTTGGCGGGGTTGTGCCCGAAGTGGCCAGCCGTCACCATATTGAAGTGATCACCCAGATTACCAAAGAAGCCCTGGCTGAAGCCAAGGTGACTTGGGACGACATCGATGCCATTGCCGTCACCCACGGTCCTGGCCTGGTTGGGGCTCTCTTGATCGGGATTAACGCTGCTAAAGCAGCTTCTATGGCGACAGGCTTGCCGCTAATCGGCGTAGACCATATTATGGGCCACATTACCGCGGCCCAGCTGGTTGACAAGATCGAATACCCAGCCATGGCCTTGCAGGTGTCAGGTGGCCACACGGAAATCGTCTTGATGAAGGATCCAACCCACTTTGAAATCGTGGGCGACACCCGCGACGACGCAGCTGGGGAAGCTTATGACAAGATTGGCCGGGTGCTGGGGGTCAACTATCCAGCTGGCAAGACCATTGACCAATGGGCTCACCAAGGCAAGGATACTTTTAACTTCCCAAGAGCCATGATCGACGAAGACAATTACGACTTCTCCTTCTCCGGCTTAAAGAGTGCCTTCATCAACACCTGCCACCATGCTGACCAAATTGGCGAAAAGCTGGATAAGTATGACCTGGCAGCCAGCTTCCAAGCAGCAGTTGTCGACGTTTTGGCGGCTAAGACCATCAGAGCCATCAAGCAGTACCAGCCTAAGACCTTTATCATGGGTGGGGGCGTGGCGGCCAACCTGGGCTTGAGAGAGCGGATGGATGAGGAAATTGCGGCTTTGGCCAACCCGCCAAAGGTGATCCTGCCGCCTCTTAAGCTCTGCGGAGACAATGCTGCCATGATTGGGGCAGCAGCCTACAACCAGTACCTGGAAGGCGACTTTGCCGATCTGCGGCTAGACGCTGATCCATCAATGGAACTGCCATATGCGGCTGATTACAAGTAATCTAAAATAACAAAACGGCTCTATAATATTTCTTACTGATGGATGTCAAGTAATACATCCGTCGGTAAGATTTTTTGTTTAAAATAAAAAAAGCACTAAACAGACGTGTTCTGTTTAGTGCCTTTATCAAACATATGTAAGATTTCTTGACAAGCATCAGTAAGATTTGACAAAGAGCCAACAAAAATTACCAAAAGAAAAATGACTGAATCTTTGA
>NZ_JBJFHB010000044.1:0-8015 GCF_051893255.1 Lactobacillus sp.
TGTTGAATGACTACTCCGTCGAGTAATCATCCAACACTAGGTTAGTATGTTTTGCTAGCACGTAAAATTAATTGATTTGGATTTTGTTTAGTTTTACAAAACGGCCCCAACCACGATCAAGACTAAACCGGCCAAGGTGGTCAAGAGTTCTTTGCCTTCTTGCTTTTCACCCAGCAGGGTCATCCCGCCAAGAGTGGAGATGATCACGCTCAATTGGCCGTAGATGAAGGCGTTGGTAACCCCGTTTAATTGGGCAGAGATGATGTAAGTGTAAGCAGCAATCCCAAAGGCAATCCCGGCAAAGACGTCCAGGTAGCTGGCCTTTTGCTTGAAGGCTACTTGTTGCTTGCTAAAGAGCAAGTAGATGATGGCGCCTAAGAGGATACCCAGGGTTTGCGGCAAGAACATGGATTCAGCGTTGGCTGAGATGGTCTTCGGGAAGGCTGAATATACCAAGTAGCCAACCGTCGTCAAGATCAAGAAGAGGAAGTCCTTCTTAGTTGCCTTCTTGCTTTCGTCCGCATCCTTTTCCGTGTAGGCAGTCAAGATGACGCCGACGATGATAATCAAGAGGGCGATTGAGCCAAACAAGAAGTCATTTTGGCTGCGCCATTCGCCAAAGATCAAGGCTCCGATGATGGTGTTGCCTACTAATTGCAGGCCAGTTGAGATTGGCATGGTCTTGCTGACGCCGATTCTGGTGAAGGAAATGAACTGACCGATTTGGCCGATGGTCCAAAAGGCACCAGAGAGCAAAGAGATCAAGAAGACTGGCAAGGACATGGCAGGCTGCTTGGCGATGGTAACGATGATGCCGACCAGGGTCGCCCCCAGCCCGACGCCTAGGATTTGGTTAGATGGCTTGCTGGCTGGAACTTTATTGACGATCCAAGGCATGATGCCCCAGCCGATCGCTGGCAATAAGGCAATGATAATATTCATTAATTGAAATACTCCTTTTACTATTAACTTGTCAAGTATTTAATAGGGTAACCGATTAAATGAAAAAGATCAATAGAAAACGCTATGAAAATAACAACCGTTTTCAGAAAACGGTTAAAAAGAAAGAGGAAACTTGCAGAAACAAGTTTCCTCTTTCAGTAAATATTCACTAATTGATGTTAGTTCTGTATAAACCAACAACTTTACCCAAAACCTGTACATGGTCCAAAATAATTGGATCCATGTTATCATTTTCGGGTTGCAGGCGGTAGTGCAGGTCTTCTTTGAAGAAGCGCTTGACCGTTGCTTCCCCGTCCATGGTCATGGCAACGACGATTTCGCCATTTTGAGCCGTGTTTTGCTTGCGGACAATGACATAGTCGCCGTTCAAGATGCCGACATTGATCATGGACGTGCCGTGAACTTCCAGCATGAAGAGGTCGCCGGCATCGCTTTCCAGGTCAGGTGGCAGCGGGAAATAGCCTTCAACGTCTTGGACCGCCAGGATTGGTTCACCAGCCGTCACCACGCCGATCACTGGAATGTCCTTTGGGGCGATGCCCAAGGCATCAAGCCCTTCATGGGTGATTTCCAAGGCTCTGGGCTTGGTGGCGTCCTTGATCAAGTAGCCCTTTCTTTCAAGCCGGGTCAAGTGACCGTGGACCGTTGAGGTCGAAGAAAGACCGACTGCTGAACAAATTTCTCTAACAGTTGGTGGAAAGCCGCGGCTTTCTACCGTATCATAAATGTAACGTAAAATTTCGTATTGTTTTGATTCGTGGTTCATGAGCATTTTCCTATCTAAAACTTCCCTTTTGGCTTATTATTTATTTTAGCAAATATTTCGAAGATTTGCAAACAGGCGTTCTAAATTTAGCAATTTTTTAGAATTAGCCAGATAATCGCTGAAAAAGCTGATAAGCAATGGAAAGGACTTTGACTGAATGTCACACGAAGAAAAAGTAAGAAACAGAATTAACGAATTATACCAAAAGAAGCAAAACGAAGGCTTGACTGCTGAAGAAGAGGCCGAAAGAAAAGACCTCCACAAGGAATTTATCGCCAACTTCCGGGCTGGTTTTCGGCAACAACTGGATGGGTTGAAAATCGTTGACAAGGACGGCAACGACGTTACCCCTGAAAAAGCCAAGAAGATTCAAAAGGAAAAGGGTCTTAGATAGAATTAGTCCTTTCAAAATGATCTAAAATTTTGTAAGATAGTATTTGTGTAATTAACGAATACATCTTTTCCTTCAGGGAAAACAAACACTAAAACCAACGGAGGTTTGGAATAATGAATTTAGGTTTAGCAATCTTTTTGATCATTTTGGCAGCCCTGCTCGGGGCAGCAGCTGGCTTTTACGGCGCTAGAGCTTACATGAAGAACTATTTCCAAAAGAACCCGCCAATTACCCGGGAAATGGTGGAAATGATGATGTCACAAATGGGTCAAAAGCCATCTGCAAAGAAGGTTAACCAAGTGATGACCATGATCAAGCACCAATCAGCTAAGAACTAAGCTGGATTTTTAGCGGCAGGAAGACCTGCCGCTATTTTTTTGCCAAAAACAGGCAATCTTAGTTTATAATGAAAGCGAAATTAATGTACCTTGATAAAATAGAGGAAAAAGATGGGAGGTAAAAAAGAAAATGGGAACCTTTAGCAAATTATCCTGGTTCTTCAAAGAGCACCGGAAAAGATACGTCCTCGGGATCGTCGCACTAGTCATCACCGCCGCCGCCAACCTGGTGCCGCCCCGAGTATTAGGGATCATGGCAGACCAGCTGGACACGGGGAAGATCAGCTGGGGCCAGTTCTTCACTTATCTTTTCGCCATTATTATTGCGGCAACTTTTTTGTACCTTTTCCGCTTTTACTGGCGCAAAGAAATCTATGGCGGGGCCGCTATCCTGGAAAAAGAACTCCGGGGCAAGCTCTACTGGCACTTTTTGCAAATGGACCGGACCTTTTTCCAGCGCTACCGGACCGGGGACTTGATGGCCCGGGCCACCAATGACGTCCAGGCTGTCCAAAACGTGGCCGGCGACGGGATCTTGACCCTGGTTGACGCCATCGTTACCGGGGGCAGCACCTTGATTGCGATGATTTTCCTAGTCGATTGGCGCTTGACCCTGGCCGCCATGCTGCCGCTGCCTTTACTGACAATCATCGCCCAATACCTGGGCCGGCGACTGCACGATGCCTACCTGGATTCACAAGCTGCCTTTTCCCGCTTGAACAATAAGACGCAAGAGTCCTTGTCCGGGATCAAGGTTTTGAAGACTTTTGGCCAAAGCAATCAAGATGCAGAAGCCTTTAACCAGATGACCTATGAAACGATCGGCATCAATAAAAAAGTCTTCCGGATCGACTCCCTCTATGATCCCTTGATCACGCTGGTTATCGGGGTGACCTACGTGATCACCATTATTTACGGCGGGAGCCTGGTGACCAGCCACGCCATCAGCCTGGGCCAGTTGATCACCTTTGTGGCCTATATCGGGACCATGGTCTGGCCGATGTTTGCCATTGGCTATCTCTTTAACATCTTGGAAAGAGGGAGCGCCAGCTACGACCGGATCGACAACTTGTTAAAGGAAAAGTCCTTGATCGTTGATTCTAGCGACGGCGAAGAAACTGAGCGGCGCCTTGAAGGGCAGCTGCGCTATCACATCACTAGCTTTGCCTATCCTGATGAACCTGACCAAGCAGTCTTAGAGAATGTGGATTTCGACTTAAAGCCGGGCCAAACGGTGGGCCTGGTTGGCCGGGTCGGGTCTGGCAAGACCACCATCATCCAGCTTTTAATGCGGGAATTTGACAACTACAAGGGCCGAATCACCTTTGCCGGCCACGATATCCGGCAAGTGCCCTTGGATGTCTATTTAAAAGAAATTTCCTACGTTCCGCAAAACAACTTCCTTTTCTCGATGTCGGTTAGAGATAATATTGCTTTTGCCAAACCCGAGGCTAGCCAAGAAGAGGTCGAAGCCGCTGCTAAAAAGGCTGACCTTCATGACGACATTTTGGCCTTTCCTAAGGGCTACCAAACCATGATTGGGGAAAACGGAGTTTCCCTGTCTGGCGGGCAAAAGCAGCGGATGTCGATTGCCCGGGCGCTGCTCAACAACAGCGAGATTCTGATCTTGGACGATGCCTTGTCGGCGGTTGACGCCAAAACGGAAAAGGCCATCTTGACCAACTTAAGGAAAGAAAGAGAGCAAAAGATCACCGTCATTGCCGCCCACCGCTTGAGCAGCGTGATGGATGCTGACTTAATTTTGGTCATGAAAGATGGCCGCGTCGCTGAAGCTGGGACCCATGACCAGCTGCTGGGCTTGGGCGGTTGGTACAAGCGGATGTGGGATCGGCAGGAATTAGCCAAGAAGGTGGGTGAAAGCGATGAATAACGACAGTCAAGAAGAATACCAATCAGTTTGGAATCAAACGATCACTGTTAAAGAGCAGTGGCAGATCTTAAAGCGCCTTTGGAAATTCATCTGGCTTTTCAAGGCAGAGCTGTTAACGGCCTTAGCCGGCATGATCATCGTTTCTGCCATCAACATGCTGCTGCCAACCTGGCTGCAGTACTATATGGACCACTATCTCAAAGGCAACCACGTTACCTTCCAGATCATGGTCTATGTCGCCTTGATTTATGCCTTGGGCATCATCTTTAAAGCCGTTTTCCAGTTTACCTATGAATATCTTTATGCTTTAACCGGGGAGAAGGCTTTGGAAAAAATCCGCCGGGTTCTTTACCAAAAGATCCATACCCTAGGGATGCGGTACTTTGACCAAACGCCGGCTGGGTCCATTTTGTCGAGAGTCACCAATGACACCATGACCCTCAGCACCTTCATGCAGGTCTTTTCCGCCTTTATGCTGGGGATCGTTTCGATCATTACGGCTTTGATTGCCATGTACATGGCTGACCCAGTTGCGGCAACGATCGTCTTGGCCTTTGTCCCGATAATTGTTTTTGCCATTTGGCTTTACAACCGGATCAACTCTAAAACCTACCACGAATACCGGGCAAGAAACTCCTTGATCAACACCAAGCTGGAGGAAAGCATTGCCGGGATTTCGGTTATCCAGCAGTTCCGGCAGGAAAAACGGATCAACCAAGAATTTGAAAAAATTAACAACCAGCAGATGCAGACCCGCTTTAAGCTGATTACGACCAATGGTCTCTTGCTATCACCTTTAACCGGGCTATTGTACTCACTGGCCTTGGTAGCCGTGTTAGTCTGGTTTGGCTACCCGCTCCGGCAAACCTTTGTGCCAGCCGGGGTGATCTATGCCTTCTCCAACTATATCCAGAACTTCTTTAATCCCTTGTCAGACATGATGAACTCGCTGACATTTTTTACCGATGGGATTGTCGCTGGCAAGCGGATCTTTAAGATTCTGGACCAAGAAGAATATGAGCCAAAGCAAAGGGGCAAAGAGGACGCCAAGATTACCGAAGGGAAGATCGAATTTAAGCACGTATCTTTCTCTTATGATGGCAAGCACGACGTCCTGCACGACGTGTCCTTCACCCTTTTGCCAGGGCAAACCCTAGGCATCGTTGGTCACACGGGCTCAGGCAAAAGCTCCATTATTAACGTCATGATGCGCTTTTACGAGTTCCATGACGGCGAGATCCTGCTGGATGGACACGACATTCGGGACTTTAGCAAAGAAGAGCTCCGGAAAAAGCTTGGTCTGGTCTTGCAGGAACCCTTCATGTTCTACGGGGATGTTGCTTCTAACATCCGCCTTTATAATGACCAGATTTCAGATGCAGCCATTAAAAAGGCGGCGGAAACGGTCCAAGCTGACCGCTTTATCGAAAAACTGCCTGGCAAGTACCATGCTAAGGTGATTGAAGGCGGGAGCGAATTCTCCAGCGGGGAAAAGCAGCTGATTTCTTTTGCCAGAACTTTGGTTACTGACCCCAAGATCCTGATCCTGGATGAAGCGACGGCTAATGTTGATACGGAAACCGAAAGCCTGATTCAAGAAGGGCTGAAAAAGTTGCGCAAAGGCCGGACGACCTTGGCCATTGCCCACCGCCTGTCAACGATTGCCGATGCTGACCAGATCATTGTCTTAGACAAGGGGCGGATCGTTGAACACGGGACTCACGAAGAATTGCTGGCGCAAAAGGGCTACTACTACGACCTTTACACTCTGCAGCAAAACCGCGATTTGTAAGCTTTTAGATGCAAAAAATGTCTTGGATTGGTTCCAAGACATTTTCTTTTTGCTTTTCTATTCAATCCCTGCTAATTGCAGGTTTTTGACTACCTTGAGCTTTTTTAAATCAGCGGTTAATTTTTCTAGACTAGCTTCCATTTGGCTGAGGTCTAAAGACATTAAGACGCTGGCCTGGTGCTGGAGGGGGATGGCCTGGGAGATGGTCAAAATTGAGGCCCCTTGATTGGTGATGCAGGTAATGACCGAAGCCAAGGCACCTGACTCATCCGACAGCAGAATGGAAAAAACTGCCTGGTGGCTTGCCGTCATCTCTTTGGGCCGGAAGACATAGTCTTTGTAGCGGTAATAAGTGTTGCGGGAGATGCCGACTCTTTCAGCAGCTTCTGTAACCGTGGCTGCTTCCTTGCCTTCTAGAAGCTCGCGAGCTCGGATGACCTTTTCCAGGTAGTCTGGAAGAATTTTTTTATGAACGTATAAGTAATCTGCCACCACTTTTTCCTCGACATTTCTCTTTAATTTTTGTTTAATAAAAACAGGCAATTGCCCTTGTCAGATCCTGTTAAGAATGATACTATGTTTTTATCTTGAAAACAAGTGTCCCTGAAATAGAAACACAGGAGGCGGAAATGGAAATTGCGGTATTAGGCTGGGGTGTTGTTGGCAGCGGCGTGATCAAGCTGATTGATGAGGCGAAGACGCCCCTTTTAAAGCAGCTGCATGTGAAGCGCGTTTTGATTCACCGGCCAGAAAAAGCGGTAGATGACCGCTGCACGACTGATATTAATGAAATTTTAAATGACCCTGAAATTTCAATTGTCTGTGAGTGCATTGGGGGGCTGGAACCGGCGCATGAATATGCTAAAAAAGCCCTAGAAAAGGGCAAGCATGTGGTAACGGCCAATAAGAAGATGCTGGCCACCTACGCTAGTGAGCTGTTTGACCTGGCCAGGCAAAATGACCTGACCATTGGCTATGAAGCCTGCGTGGGCGGGGGCATCCCTTGGATTGCCAATTTAGAGCGGATCAAGCGCCTTGAGCCAGTAGAAGCCTTCCAAGGCATCTTGAACGGCACCAGCAACTACATATTGTCCCAAATGGAGCAAAAGGGCGCCGGCTTTGCTGAATGCCTGAAAAAGGCGCAAGAACTGGGTTATGCCGAAAGTGACCCTAGTGATGACATTGATGGCCATGACGTCTGCTACAAGGTGGTCTTGTCAGCTTTGACTGCTTTTGGCCAGGCGGTTGATCCAAGAGAGGTGCCAACTTTTGGCATCCGCCACTTGACCAAGGAGGATTTTGCCTTTGCCAAAGAGCAGGGCCGGACGATCAAGCTAATTGGTCAGGGTAAAAGGAACAAAGATGGCGTCAGTCTCCAAGTTCTGCCAGTCATGGTGAAAGCAGACAGCCTGCTGGGCAGTGTCAGCTTAAACTTCAACGCGGGCAAGACCTGGTCTAAGAGCCTAGGGCCAGCCGCCTTCGTTGGGCAAGGCGCAGGTTCTTTGCCAACGGCTCATGCGGCTGTGCAGGATTTGGTTGATATCTTAGAGGCTAATTCGCCAATCGCCACCTTTGAACCAGCAGAAAATCAAGCAGGAGACAAGCAGACCTTCTACGTTCGCAGCCAGAAAATTGCTGATTTTGCTAGTGTTACACAGGAAAAAGTCAGTGATGATGCGATTGTTACCAAGCCTTTAACTATTGACGAAGTTAGTCAATTAGTTCAGGCAGCACAAGACGAGGAACTTTTCTTAGCAGGGATTGAAAATGATTAAAGTCGTAAAATTTGGCGGCTCCTCAGTTGCCAACAGTGAACAGTTTCAAAAAGTCAAAAAGATCGTGACCAGCGACCCCAGCCGCAAGTTTGTCGT
>NZ_JBJFHB010000044.1:8115-36096 GCF_051893255.1 Lactobacillus sp.
GATGCGGTTTTCCCGGTCAGGGAAAAGAACATCCCCATTAATGTGAGAAACACCAACCACCCGGAAAAGCCGGGCACGATGATCATGAATGACTGTAGCGACTTAGACCAAGAGGATCCGCCGCACATCATCACCGGGATCACGGGCAAGCGGGACTTTACGGTGATCACCCTGGTTAAGTCGCATGCTTCTGCTGAGGCTGGCTTTTTGCGAAAGGCCTTGTCGATTTTTGAAAAGTACCAGGTGTCCATTGAAAGCGTGCCGGTGACCGTTGATACTTTTTCCATCGTGGTCCAAAGCAAGACCATTGAGAAAAAGCTCTACGAGATCATCTCTGAGCTGAAAAAAGAGCTCCACTTTGACGATGTGCAAGTGGAAAGCCACCTGGCCATGCTGGCTGTGGTTGGCCGGGCCATGCGGCGGGTGCCGGGGATGTCCGGCAAGCTCTTGTCGGTTCTAGGCGACCAGCAGATCAACATCCGAACCCTCAGCCAGGCCTGCGATGAGCAAAGCATCGTGATCGGGGTCGAAAACAAGGACTTTGGCAAGGCGATTCAAGCCATTTATCAACAATTTATTAGTGAAGAAAATAGAAAGCGTTAAAAAATAAATGAAGATTGGTATTTTAGGTGCAACTGGTGCCGTTGGCCGGCAAATGCTGGACTGTATTGCGGAAAGACAGATTCCTGCTGATGAAATCAGAGTTTTTGCCTCAAAGCGCTCTGAAGGCAAGAAAATTCCCTTTAAAGACCATGAATTGACAGTTGAAGTCGTCAGCCAAGAGCGCTTGAACGGCTTAGACTTTGTCCTGGGTGCCGTTTCTAACAGCCTGTCTAAGACCTACCGGCCAATGGTAGAAAAAAGCGGCGCCGTTTACATCGACAACAGCTCCGCCTTCCGTCAAGAAGAGGGCGTGCCACTGGTTGTGCCTGAAATCAACGGTGAAGATGCCTTGGCCCACCACGGCGTGATTGCCAACCCCAACTGCTCCACTGCCATTACCTTGATGGCCTTGGCCCCAATTGCCAAGCTGTCTAAGATCGTGGCCATTAACGCCTGCACCTACCAAGCCGTTTCTGGTGCCGGCATGAACGGGATCAAGGAACTGGAAGAAGAAGTTGACGCCTTGGCCAAGGGTGAAGCAGTTACTCCAAATGTTTTCCCAGCTCAGATTGCCTTTAACGTGATTGCCGATATCGGCAGCGAACTGGAAAATGGCTACACGACCGAAGAAATGAAGATGCAAAATGAAGGCCGCAAGATTCTTCACTTGCCAGATTTGAAGGTGACTTGCACCTGCGTTAGAGTGCCAGTTTACCGCTCCCACTCCATCAGCGCGACGGTGGTAACTGAAGACCACGTAAGCGTAGAGGATGCCAAGAAGACGATCGCTGCCTTTGAAGGGGACCACTTAGTTGTCGACCACACGCCAACGCCGCTTGAAAATTCCGACCATGACTTTGTCCAAGTTGGCCGCATCCGCCGGGACCTGATCAATGAAAATGGCTTGACCCTCTGGTGCACCGGGGACCAAATCCGCAAGGGCGCTGCCACCAACGCCGTCCAGATCATGGAATACCTGCTGGATCACGCCGAGTAAGAAAAAACAGATAGCAAAAAGGATTGAAGGCTAACTTCAATCCTTTTTGCTTTTTATTTGGCTTCGTAGTGGAAGCTTGGGTCAAGCTCGTTGTCCAGTTTTTGCCAGGTATCTTCTAGTTCTTGGTTGTACTTGGCTTCCGTTTCCGGCGTCAATTTGGTCTTGCGGTCGATATAAATGGGATCGCCGAAGTTGACTTCTAGACCTTTTCTCATGAGAACGCCCTTAAAGGTGATGGGTCCTTGGTAAACGACTGGCAAAAGGGGTCTGCCAGACATTCTGGCGATGACTAATGAACCAGATTTTAAAGATGCTGAGTGTCTAGTTCCAGATGGGAACATGATCAAAGACAAGCCTTCAGACTTTAGCCCCTTAACTGGAATCTTGATCACAGAAGGACCAGGGTGTTCCCGGTTAACTGGAAAAGCATGGGCATTTTTTAAGATCCAGCGAAGGACTGGATTTTTAAAAAGTTCCTGCTTGGCCATAAACATGAATTCATCTGGACTAGCTGCCAGGGCAAACAAGATGGGCTCCCACCAGGTCCGGTGCGGGGCAACCATGATGTAGGTGCCGTCAGGGATCCGTTCTTTATGGTGGACATGCAGGTGGCCGTTTAAGACCCAAACGATGAAGCGGGCGATTGGCCGAAAAATACGATAAAGCATAAAGTGACCTCCGAATGTAGTAAAATTATTATATCACACTTGAAATCAGAGCTAACAAACTGAAGACACTAGCAGAAAATTAGAGGAAAGACGAGTAAATATGGTTGAACTGAAAGACGGAGAGCGAATTGACTACATGCTGGGCGATCAGCTGAAAATCATCCAAGATGAGCATTCTTTTGCTTTTTCTTTAGATACCCTGCTCATGGCTTATTGGGCTAAACAGGCGATCAAGGACCGCTCGAAAGTGGTCGAGCTTTGCAGCGGCAACGGGGCAGCCAGCTTATACATGGCTGCTTTTAACCGTGCCCACTACGATGACGTTGAATTGCAGCCAGAGATTGTATCTAAGGCCGAGCGGTCAATTGAGCTGAACCATTTTGAAAACCGGATCAAGGTCTACCAGGGCAATGTCAAGGATGCGGGTAAATTTTTAAAAAAGGACAGCTATGACGTCGTAGTTGTTAATCCCCCATATTTTAAGGCCCCAGAAGGCCACTTGCTGAACCCCGACCGCTCCAAAGCCATTGCCCGCCATGAGCTGGAGATCAACCTGGAAGAGATTATCGAAGTCGCGTCAGGTCTTTTAAAAATGAAAGGGAAGATGTTCATGGTCCACCGGCCAGAGCGGCTGGGCGAAATCATCGCCTACGGCATGAAGCATGACCTGCCAGTTAAAAGCGTCCAGCCCTTTGTGTCAAGACGGGGGCAAGAGGCCAACCTGGTAATCGTTGAAGCAGTCAGAAACGGCAAGGCAGACGGCCTAGTCTTGCACGACGCCATTGAAGTCCATGAGGCTAGTGGCGAAAATACCCCGCAAATTAAGGAAATCTTGGAAGCACGAATCCCGAGTAAAGCAGAAAAGCACTACTTTTATGTCCTCCTTTGCGCTGATGGGACCTTTTACGGCGGCTACACCAACGATTTAAAGCACCGCCTGGAGATGCATAATTCCGGAAAAGGGGCCAAGTACACCAAGTCTAGACGGCCAGTCAAGATGATCTACCACGAAGAATTTGACGACAAGAAGCTAGCCATGAAGCGGGAATATTGGTTTAAGCATCACGACCGGGCTTGGAAGGAAAAATTCTTAAAAGAGCATCAAGTGGATTTTTAGTTAGTAAAAAATCTTATTGCTTTTTTAGGAAAAATTTGCTAAGCTAAAAAAGCGTGCAATCCACGCTAGAAATAACACATCAAGAGCGATCGGTCGTCAGGTGCCTTAACATCAGGTTGACGACTGAAATGAACGCTTGAGAGGAAATAACCTAGGAGGAATTTATTTATGTCAGTTGTATCTATGAAGCAATTGCTTGAAGCCGGCGTACACTTCGGCCACCAAACTAGAAGATGGGATCCTAAGATGAAGCCATACATCTTCACTCAAAGAAACGGGATCTATATCATCGACTTGCAAAAGACCATCAAGATGCTTGACGACGCCTACAACTACGTTAAGGCTGTTGCTCAAGACGACGGTGTTTTCTTGTTTGTTGGTACTAAGAAGCAAGCTCAAGAAGCAATCGCTGAAGAAGCTACTCGTGCAGGCCAATACTACGTTAACCAACGTTGGCTTGGTGGTACTTTGACTAACTGGACTACCATCCAAAGCCGGGTTAAGCGTCTGAAGGACCTCAAGAAGATGGCTGAAGACGGCACTTTTGATGTCTTGCCAAAGAAGGAAGTTGCCTTGCTCACTAAGGAAATGGACAAGCTGCAAAAGTTCTTGGGCGGTATCGAAGACATGCCTCGGATCCCAGACGTAATGTTCGTTGTTGACCCTAAGAAGGAAAAGATTGCCGTTCACGAAGCTAACAAGCTTGGCATTCCTGTTGTTGCCATGGTTGACACTAACACTGACCCAACTCCAATCGACGTTATCATCCCATCAAACGACGACGCTATCCGCGCTATCCGTTTGATCGCTGGTGCTATGGCTGATGCTATCATCGAAGGCAAGCAAGGCGCTGACAGCGAAGACGTTGAAAAGGAATTGTCTGAAAGTGCTGAAGAAGTTTCTAGCGAAGAAGTAGACGACGCTGAATAATTTGTCGTAAAATATCTTTGTAGAAAATAATTAATTTAGTGTGACCTGGAGGACATTTTATAATGGCTAACATTACTGCTAAGCAGGTTAAGGAATTACGTGAAACTACTGGCGCCGGTGTTATGGATGCCAAGAAGGCCCTTGTTGCCGCTGACGGTGACATGGAAAAGGCAATCCAAATCATCCACGAAAAGGGTATGGCTAAGGTAGCCAAGAAGGCTGACCGCGTTGCTGCGGAAGGTTTGACTGGTATCTACGTTGATGGCAACGTTGCTGCTGTTGTTGAAGTTAACTCAGAAACTGACTTCGTTGCTCAAAACGCTCAATTCCAAAGCTTGGTAAAGGAAGCTGCTGAAACTGTTGCCAAGGGCAAGCCAGCTACTAAGGAAGAAGCACTTGCTTTGATCACTCCATCTGGCGAAACTTTGGAAGCTGCTTTCGTTAACGCTACTGCAACTATCGGTGAAAAGATTTCATTCCGTCGTTTTGCAGTTCTGGAAAAGACCGACAGCCAACACTTTGGTGCTTACCAACACAACGGTGGCCGCATCGGTGTTGTAACTGTTTTGGACGGCGGCGATGAAACGATCGCTAAGCACATTGCCATGCACATTGCCGCAATGAAGCCTTCTGTTTTGTCATACAAGGATCTTGACCCAGCCTTCGTACACGAAGAATTGGCTCAATTGAACCACAAGATCGACCAAGACAACGAATCACGTGCATTGGTTAACAAGCCAGCTTTGCCACACTTGAAGTACGGCTCAAAGGCGCAATTGACTGACGAAGTTATTGCCCAAGCTGAAGCCGACATCAAGGAAGAATTGAAGGCAGAAGGCAAGCCAGAAAACATCTGGGACAAGATCATCCCAGGCAAGATGGCTCGTTTCATGCTTGACAACACTAAGGTTGACCAAGAACAAACTTTGCTTGCTCAAGTTTACATCATGGACGACAGCAAGACTGTTGAACAATACCTTGACTCAATCAACGCTTCAGTTGTAGAATTCGTTCGTTTCGAAGTCGGCGAAGGCATCGAAAAGAAGCAAGAAGACTTTGCTGCTGAAGTTGCTGCACAAATGAAGAACTAATTTCTTCTAGCTAGGAAAAGGATGGGATAACCCATCCTTTTTTTATGCAATTTTTTTCTTAAGTCTGGCAAGAAAGATGACAATTTTTGCTTAAGCACTTAAAATAGAGAAGACAGCGTGTCGATTTATGGTAAAATAGTTAGAGCAAATTAGGAGGGCATTATGAGTCAAGTTAAATATCATCGTATCATTTTGAAAATTTCTGGTGAAGCCTTAGCAGGCGAAAAGGGCACTGGCATTGATCCAGTTGTGATCAAGAAGCTGGCCCAAGAAATCAAGCTGGTTCACGACATGGGCGTGCAAATCGGCGTTGTCTGCGGCGGCGGCAACATGTGGCGCGGGGAAACCGGCGCCAAGCTGGGCATGGAAAGAGCTCAAGCTGACTACATGGGGATGCTGGCGACCATCATGAACGGCCTGGCCTTGCAAGATGGCCTGGAAACTGCCGGCGTACCAACTAGATTGCAAACTTCAATCTCCATGCGGCAAGTTGCTGAACCTTACATCAGACGCGTTGCCATCAGCCACTTGGAAAAGAACCGCGTTGTGATCTTTGGTGGTGGTACGGGTAACCCTTACTTCTCAACTGACACGACTGCTGCCTTGAGAGCAGCTGAAATCGGCGCTGACGTGATCTTGATGGCCAAAAACGGCGTTGACGGCGTCTACACGGCTGATCCAAACCTTGATCCAGAAGCCAAGAAGTTTGCCGAATTGACCCAATTGGACATGATCTCCAAGGGTCTGCAGGTTATGGACAGAACTGCCAGCTCCCTGTCAATGGATACTCACATTCCATTGATCGTCTTCAACATCAACACTCCAGGCAACATCAAGCGGGTTGTTGAAGGGGAAAACATCGGGACGATTATTAGAGGTGATAAATAATGAACAACGAAATTATTGAAAAAGCCAAGAGCAACATGGCCAAGTCAATCGACGTCTACCAAAGCAACTTGGCTACGGTGCGGGCCGGCGTTGCCAACGCTTCCTTGCTTGACCGCGTCATGGTTGAATACTACGGCGTGCCAACTCCTTTGACCCAAATGGCTGGGGTAACCATCCCAGAACCGCGGGTGTTGATGATCACTCCTTATGACAAGAGCTCCCTGAACAACATCGAACACGCTATCTTGGCTTCAGACCTGGGCTTAACTCCAGCTAACGACGGTAACGTAATTCGCTTGGTTATTCCGCAATTGACTGGTGAACGCCGTCAAGAAATTGCCAAGGAAGTCGGCAAGCTGGCTGAAGAAGCCAAGATTGCGGTCCGCAACGTTCGCCAAGAAGCCATGAAGGCCTTGAAGAAATCTGAAAAAGATGGCGACTTGACTGAAGACGAAGAAAGACGCCTGGAAAAGGACGTGCAAAAGGTTACTGACGACGCTACCAAGAAGATCGATCAAATGGCTGACAACAAGCGCAAGGAAATTACGCAAGGGTAACCGATGAGCGAAGTAAAAGAATTAAACCATTTAGCCATCATCATGGATGGCAACGGCCGCTGGGCCAAGAAGCGGCACATGCCCCGTTTTATGGGCCACAAGGCCGGAATGGACAATGTCGAAAAAATTGCTTTAGCAGCTGATGAGTTGGGAATTAAAGTCCTGACTCTTTATGCTTTTTCAACCGAAAACTGGGCCCGGCCCAAAGACGAGGTTAACTACCTGATGAACTTGCCAGTCAAGTTTTTTGACAAGTTTATGCCGCGTCTGCAGGCACACAATGTTAAGGTCAACATCATGGGCTACCTGGATGAATTGCCAGAATCAACTAGAAATGTGGTTGAGCGGGCGATGAAGGAAACGGCTAATAACACGGGCCTCATCTTAAACTTTGCCTTCAACTATGGCTCAAGAAAAGAGATTGTTTCTGCGGTTAAGAAGATTGCCGAAAAAGCTGTTGCCGGCGAGCTGGACCCAAGTGCTATTGACGAAGACTTGGTCAGCGCGAACCTGATGACGGCTCAGTTTGCCCCATATAGCGATCCAGACCTCCTCATTCGAACTTCTGGCGAGCAGCGGATCAGCAACTTTTTGCTTTGGCAATTAGCTTATTCAGAACTGGCCTTTACCGACAAGGCTTGGCCAGATTTCGATGAAAAAGATTTAGCAGATATGGTTAAGATTTACCAAGGCCGCCACCGCCGCTTTGGCAAATTAGATGAAACAGATAGTTAGGTTTTATGAAACAAAGAGTTATTACGGCAATTATTGCTTTATTGATTTTTATTCCGATCCTCTTAGCGGGCGGAATGTGGATTGACTGGTTAGCAGCGATTTTGGCAGCAATCGGGATCAGCGAAGTCTTTTTGATGAAAAAGCAAATCCTGGTATCAGTCGACTTTACCTTAGCCTGCTTGGCAACCTTGACCTGGACGGTACCAAGTGCCTTCTTTAACTTCTTGCCTCCACACTGGAGCAAGTGGGGCATCTTCTACGCCTTGGTCATGCTCTTATTGACCTGGACCGTGTTGTCTAAGAATAAGACTACTTTTGATGACATCGGTGTTTATGTCTTGTCCAGCCTGTACATCGGCACGGGCTTCCACTACTTGGCAGCGCTGCGTAACAGCGGGACTTACGGCTTGTGGCGGATCCTCTTTGCCTTTATCGTCGTCTGGACGACGGACACGGCAGCTTACATGGTTGGCCGCAAGCTGGGCAAGCACAAGCTCTGGCCAGTGATCAGCCCAAACAAGACTTGGGAAGGTTCGATCGGCGCCGTCATTATTGCAGTCATCATTTCAGCCATCTATGTCAACTTGGTGCCAATGGGGGCTGACAAGACCACTTTGATCATTGCTTCCTTCTTCTTGTCCATCGTGGGCCAGATGGGGGACTTGGTCGAATCTGCCTACAAGCGTTTCTACGGCGTCAAGGACTCAGGCAAGATCTTGCCAGGGCACGGCGGGATCTTAGACCGCTTTGACAGTACCCTGTTTGTCTTGCCAATCGTGGCTTTGATCTTTGGGATTTAGGAGGACCTTGTGAAAAGTATTCTGGCTTTTATCATCATTTTTGGCTTGGTAGTCTTTGTCCATGAATTTGGACACTTCTTTGTGGCGAAAAAGGCCGGAATTTTGGTTCGGGAATTTTCGATCGGCATGGGACCAAAACTGGTTCAGTGGCGGCGGACCCAAACCACTTACACCATTCGCTGGCTGCCCCTCGGCGGCTATGTCCGCTTGGCTGGCCGCGACGAGCAAAGCGAGATTGATCCTGGGACCGCTATTGTCGTCCAATTTGGCGATGACGGCAAGGTCAACCGGATCGATGCTTCTGAAGCCGACCTGCCGATTGAAGGGACCCCGCTCAGAGTGATCAAGGCCGACTTGGTCGACGCTTTAACCATTACCGGCTATGAAAATGGCGACGAAGATAAAGAGGTTACCTACCAGGTGGATCATGATGCCACCATTATTGACGATTCCGGAACAGAGCTGCAGATTGCCCCGCGCGACACCCAGCTCCAAGAAGCCAAGCCTTGGAAAAAGATTGCAGTCAGCTTTGCTGGGCCCTTTATGAACGTGGTCTTGGGTTTTGTTGTCTTGTTCATCTACAGCTTTGCGGCCACTGGCCCAGCCACCACGACGATTGGTCAAGTAACGGCTAATTCGCCGGCACAGACTGTCTTAAAGAAAAACGACCAGATCTTGGCCGTTAATGGGCAAAAGACTGCTACTTTTGAAGCAGTGAGTGAAGAAATCTCTGCTTCCAAGGGCAAGACCATCACTTTTAAGGTCAAGAGAAGCGGGTCGGTCAAGACCGTGAAGGTCAAACCAAAGTATTCTAAGACCACCAAGTCTTATATCGTCGGCATCGTGGCTAAGCCCGACAATTCCTTTGGAGCCAAGGCCAAGCGCGGCTGGCAGCTGAGCTGGCAGGTGACAGGGATGATCTTCCAGGCTCTAGGCAACCTCTTTAAGCACTTTAGCCTGAACAAGTTGTCAGGACCAGTCGGCATTTACTCTGAAACCTCTAAAGCCACCAGTATGGGCTTGACCTACATGCTAGCCTTTGTCGGGATGCTGTCGATCAACTTAGGGATCGTCAACTTGATTCCAATTCCGGGTCTAGACGGCGGCAAGCTCTTGCTAGAGATCATTGAACTAATCCTGGGACACCCAATCTCAGAAGAACATGAAACGCTTGTCGACTTAATCGGGGTGGTCTTCTTATTGCTCCTGATCATCGCGGTTACTGGCAACGACATTTATCGCTACTTTATCAAGTAATTCCTAAAAGAAGCATACAAACTAAATTAGGAGAAATTTTACTCATGCGTCAAACTATTTTTTTCATGCCAACTCTTAAGGAAACCCCAGCTGATGCGGTTGCTAAAAGTCACCAAGTCATGCTGCGCGGAGGCTACATCCGCCAGGTTACGGCCGGTGTTTATGCCTACTTGCCACTTGGCTACAAGGTCTTAAGAAAGACTGAAAAGATCATCGAAGAAGAAATGGCCAATGCCGGCGTTGTCGAAATGATCATGCCGCACATGCTGCCAGCTTCCATGTGGGAAGAATCAGGCCGTTTGCCAAAGTACGGTCCAGAAATGTTCCGCTTGAAGGACCGCCACGGCCGGGAAATGCTTTTGGGGCCAACCCACGAAGAAACCTTTACCGAAGTGGTTGCCAAGTCCATCAAGTCTTACAAGCAAATGCCGCTTCACCTTTACCAAATCCAAACCAAGTTTAGAGACGAAAACCGTCCTCGCTTTGGCTTGCTTCGTGGCCGGGAATTCGTGATGCTGGATGGCTACAGCTTTGCGGCTACCCGGGAACAATTGGACCAGCAGTTCGAAGATGAAAAGGCCGCATACCTGCGCATCTTCAAGCGGACTGGCGTTGAGGTGCGTCCAGTTATCGCCGACTCCGGCACCATGGGCGGGAAGAACTCAACTGAATTCCAAGCTCCAGCCGCTGTTGGTGAAGACACCATTGCTACTAACGCTTCCGGTACTTACGCAGCCAACTTGGAAATGGCGGTCAGCGTTGATACCTTTAAGCAAGAGCAAGAAGACTTGAAGGCCATGGAAAAGGTTGCTACGCCAGACTGCGACAGCATCGAAAAATTGACTGCCTTCTTGAAGGTGCCAGCAACTAGAATCGTTAAGAGCATTCTTTACATTGCTGACGAAAAGAAGAAGGTTCTGGTTTTGATTCGCGCTGACAAGGAAATCAACGAAGTTAAGTTGACTCACCTTTTGGACTGCGACAGCCTCCGCATCGCTGAAAATGCTGAACTGGCTGAATTGACCGGTGCTGAAAAGGGCGGCGTTGGTCCGGTTAATGCTGACTGGGCAGACGAAATCGTTGCCGATGAAACGGTTAAGGGCCTTTACAACGTAGTTGTTGGGGCCGGTGAAACCGACTACCAATTCGTCAACGCTAACCTTGACCGGGACTTCAAGGTTGACCAATTCGCTGATTTGCGCATTGCCAACGAAGGCGAACCAGACCCAGTCAATGGTGAACCATTGCAATTCACCACTTCCATTGAAGTTGGTCACATCTTCAAGCTTGGTACCTACTACACGGAAACCATGGGTGCCAACTTCTTGGACCAAAACGGCAAGACCCAGCCAGTCATCATGGGCTCATACGGGATCGGGGTTACCCGCCTTTTGTCAGCTGTCGTTGAACAACACGCTACTGAAAACGGCGTGGCTTGGCCAAAGGAAATTGCACCATTTGGCATCCACATCATTCAAATGAAGATGAAGGATGAAATTCAAACCAAGCTGGCTGAAGACCTGGAAGCCAAGTACGCTAAGTACGACGTCCTTTACGATGACCGTAACGAACGTCCAGGTGTCAAGTTTAACGATGCCGACTTGGTTGGGGCTCCAATCAGAATTACGGTTGGCCGCGACGCTGCTGATGGTGTGGTTGAAGTCAAGCGCCCAAGCGATGACAGTGCTCAAAAGGTCGCTGTTACCGATTTGGACGATTACATTTCTAGCGTATTAGATTAGGATTGAAAACTCGTGACTGATAAAAACGAACTTTTACGTAAGCTTTTAAAGCAAGTAAACTTCCCGCTGAACGGGGAAGATGGGGCGCTTTTACAGGCAGGAGAGATTAAAAACGTGGATGTCTACAGTCAAGAACGTCGGTGGGATATCCACGTTTTTTTTGATACTCCCCTCCAATTTGTAACCTACAACGCCTTAAACACTGCAATCAAGAATGAATTTGCCGACTTTGTCGACGTTAGCCTCTATGTAGAAACGGCTGATGGCAGTCAGCAGCACCTGCCAGAATACTGGCATTATGCTGTTGAAAATTCGCAGGTTTTATCTAGTCAGCCGGCCGCCCAAAACTTTTTGGCCGAGCAAACGCCGCGCCTGGACAGCCAGCGCTGGGTAATCCCGGTAAATGGTGAGCTGATGGACAAGATGCTGGAACAGCAGCTGCTTGACTCATTTTCACTAGAGCTGCGCAACTATGGCTTTTTCAATGTGAAATTGCTGACCGAAGTGTCCAGTCAAGGCAGCCAAAGCGACTTTGACAGTTTGGCACAATTAGTTGAAGCCCATGAAAAAAGCATGCAGCAGGCCTTCCAAAATGCCCCGGCTAAGCCCAAGCCAAAGCCCCAGTCCAAATATCCAGCCCGGCGGGGCAAGCGGACGGCCTTTGGTCCAGGCGCCATTGCCGAAAATGCTGAAATTACCCAGCTGAAGGATCTGTCAGAAGACCAGCGGAGCGCAGTTGTTGAAGGCCACGTCTTTAAGGCTGAAATGCAGGAACTGCGGTCAGGCTCCTTTATTTTTACCGGGGAAATGACCGACTACACTAGCTCTATTTCCTTTAAAAAGTTTGTCCGGGACTCAGATAAAGACGAAATCGAATACCTGCAAGGGGTCAAGCCTGGTACCTGGATCAAGATGCAGGGGAGCCTAAAGGATGACCCTTACGCGCACGATCTGGTCTTCAACATCTACAGCATGGAATTGACCAAGCACATTGGCCGGCAGGAGACTTATGAAGGCGAAGACAAGCACGTTGAGCTTCACGTCCACACCAACATGAGCCAGCTGGATGCGACCGCTGACGTCAAAGACATCATCCAAACCGCCAAATCCTTTGGCCAAAAGGCAATCGGGATTACCGACCACGCTGACCTCCAGGCCCTGCCAAACGCCTTTGAAGCCGGCAAAAAGGCCGGGATCAAGGTCATCATGGGTCTTGAAGCCAACATGGTGGATGATCATGGCCTGCTGGTTTTAAACCCCGCCTCGATGAAGTATGAAGACCAAGAATTCGTCATCTTCGACGTGGAAACGACAGGCTTGTCATCTGTTTACGATACCATCATCGAAATTGGGGCCGTTAAGATGAAGAATGGGGAAGTGATTGAGCGCTTTGACAAGTTCATCAACCCCCACCACCCGCTGTCAGAAGCGACGATCAACTTGACTTCTATTACCGATGACATGGTACAGGCAGCCGATGACGAAGACGTGGTCATCAAGCAGTTTATGGACTTCTACGGCGATGACCCCCTGTGCGGCCACAATGTTCAATTTGACGTGGGCTTTGTCAATGCCGCATTAAGAAGAAACAATTTGCCGGAAATCAGCCAGCCGGTTGTCGACACCTTGGAAGTATCTAGACTGCTCCACCCTGAACAAGCCCGGCATACTCTGGATTCGCTTTGCCGCAAGTACAATGTCGTCTTAGAGCACCACCACCGGGCCAACCAAGACGCTGAAGCAACTGGCTATTTGATGTTTAAGCTGCTGGATGCCTTTAATGCCAAGTACGGCGAAGATGATCTGGGCAAGATGAACGACTACAGCAACGGCGAAGGCTACAAGCGGGCTCGGCCGACTCATACGACCATCTTGGCCTTGAACCAAAAGCCAGGATTACGGAATTTGTATGAACTTGTTTCCCTGGCCGGGATCAAGTACAACTACAAGGGTCTAAGAACGCCAAAATCTGAACTGAGACGCCTCCACGCTGGCCTTTTATATGGTTCTGCCTGCAGCCAGGGCGAAGTCTTTATTGCTATGATGCAAAAGGGCTATGAAGAAGCTAAAAAGAAGGCAGAATTCTATGACTTCTTGGAAATTCAGCCGCCATCCAACTATGAAGACTTGATCAATGACGGTTTGATCAAGGACGAAGCCCAGCTGGAAGAAATCCTGACCAATATCTACAAACTGGGCAAGGAATTAGGCAAGCCAGTGGTCGCAACTAGCGATAGCCACTATATCGAAAAGCATGAGGCGGTTTACCGCGATGTCTTGCTGGCCGCCCAAAGGGCCAACCCCAACCGGAATAAAAAGCACCCAGATTTGCACTTTTACACGACTCAGGAAATGCTGGATGAATTTGCCTTTTTGGGTGAGGACGTCGCTAAAGAAATCGTCATCACCAATCCTAATAAGATCGCGGACATGGCTGAACAGGTGCAGCCAGTTCAAGACGAATCCTTCCCGCCAAAGATTCCGCATACGGCTGAGCAGGTGCGGCAATTGACCTATGACAAGGCTCACGAATTATACGGCGATCCCTTGCCAGAGAATATTGAAGCGCG
The DNA here is from genome assembly GCF_051893255.1 of Lactobacillus sp. Lineage (GTDB taxonomy): Bacteria > Bacillota > Bacilli > Lactobacillales > Lactobacillaceae > Lactobacillus. The sequence goes on from NZ_JBJFHB010000044.1 coordinate 22,071, forward strand.
CCTAAAGCGCGAACTTGATTCCATCATTGGTAACGGGTACGGGGTTGTTTACCTGATTTCTCAAAAATTGGTAGCCAAGTCAGTTAAAGACGGCTACTTGGTTGGTTCCCGGGGCTCTGTTGGGTCTAGTCTTGTGGCGACCATGATGGGGATCACTGAGATCAACCCAATGCCGCCGCACTACCGCTGTCCAAAGTGCAAGTACTCCAAGTTCTTTGAAAATGGGGAATATGCATCCGGCTTTGACCTGCCAGATGAAAAGTGTCCAAATTGCGGCACCATGATGGTCAAGGATGGGCAAAACATCCCATTTGAAACCTTCTTGGGCTTCCACGGTGACAAGGTGCCCGACATCGACTTGAACTTCTCAGGTGACTACCAGCCAGTTGCCCACAACTTCATCAGGGTTATGTTTGGTCCTAACCACTCCTTTAAGGCCGGTACGGTAGGTACTTTGGCCGATAAAAAGGCGATCGGCTATGCCAAGCACTACCAAGACGAGCACCCTGAGCTGAAGATGAACAACGCAGAAGTTGACCGCCTGGCTATCGGGGTTACCGGGGTCAAGGCGACGACTGGGCAGCACCCAGCCGGGATCGTCGTTTTGCCAGACGACAAGGACATCTATGAACTGACACCTTTGCAGTACCCATCAGACGACACAAGCAAGGAGTGGAAGACGACTCACTTTGACTTCCACCAGATCCACGACAACCTCTTGAAGTTCGACATCCTGGGTCACCAAGATCCAACCATGATTAGAATGCTGCAGGACTTGTCCGGGATTGACCCGGTTACGGTGCCAACCGATGACCCAAAGGTTATGTCGCTTTTCTCTAGCCCAGAAGCCCTAGGCGTGACCCCAGAGCAGATTAATTCTAAAACCGGGACCTTGGGCTTGCCGGAATTCGGGACGCCCTTTGTTAGAGGGATGCTGGAAGAAACACACCCGTCAACTTTTGCCGAACTCTTGCAGATTTCTGGGCTGTCACACGGGACGGACGTGTGGCTGGGCAATGCCGAAGAACTGATCAATAATGGGACCTGCACCTTGAAAGAGGTAATCGGCTGCCGGGACAACATCATGACCGACTTGATCCACTGGGGCGTGCCTAACGAAGTCGCCTTTTGGACCATGGAAACCGTTCGTAAGGGGAAGGGGATTTCTGACGAGAACATGGCGGTCTTGAAGGAAAACAAGAATATTCCAGATTGGTACATTCCATCTTGCTTGAAGATCAAGTACATGTTTCCTAAGGCCCACGCGGCTGCCTACATCCTGATGGCCCTGCGGGTTGCCTGGTTCAAGGTCTACTACCCAGAAGTCTACTACGCAGCCTACTTCTCAGTTAGAGCGGACAAGGTTGACCTGGAAGCCATGAGTCATGGCAAAAATTCTGTCATGGCCCTGATTGGCCGGATCAAGGAAAAGGGCAACGCCGCCACCAAGCTGGAAAAGGACCTGCAAACCTACATGGAACTGGTTAACGAAGCTATCGAGCGCGGGATCAACTTTAAGATGGTCGACATTAATGAATCTGAAGCCACGACCTACAAGATCGTGGACGAGCACACCATCTTGGCGCCGTTTAACGCCGTTGATGGCCTGGGTGACTCTGCCGCCAAGCAGATCGTTGCTGCCCGCAGTGAAGCGCCATTTTTGTCAAAGGAAGACTTGCAGGTAAGAGGCAAGGTATCACAGAAGATCATGGACTTCTTTGAGGTCAACAATGTTTTGGAAGGGATGCCGGACCAGAATCAGCTGTCTTTATTCTAGACAAGAAGCACTAACTCTTTACAAGTTGCGTAAAGTGTGATATATTTTCTTTAGTTCGAATAAAGTAAATTCGAGTGAGCAGGGATGCTCACTCTTTTTATTACGGAGGAAAATTTTGCCAAAAAACTTAGCAAAAATCGAAGAAGCAATCGAACCCGTGATCAGCGACAATGGCTGTGAACTGGTGGATTTGGAATATGTAAAAGAAAAGAGCCAAGATTACTTGCGAATCTATGTCGACAAGCAGCCAGGCGGAATTGACATTGAAACGATTGCAGATCTGAGTGAGTTGGTTGGAGAAAAATTAGACTCATTAGTACCTGATCCCTTGCCAGACCCCTACATTTTGGAACTTTCTTCACCTGGGCTTGAGCGGCCAATCAAGAAAGACGCCGACTGGGAAAAGGCCAAGGACCAATACATCCATGTTGGTCTTTACCAAAAGCTGGAAGGCGAAAAGGTCTTTGAAGGCTTTTTACGGGACATTGACGAGGAAAACCTTCAGCTTGAAATCAAGATCAAGACGAGACGCAAGCTCATTACTATTCCCCGTAAGCAAGTAGCTAACGCGCGTTTTGCAATCGAATTTTAGAAAGAGTGACCCAAAACTTATGTCAAAAGAAATGCTAGAAGCCTTTGATGTCTTAGAAAAGACCAAGGGCATCAAACAAGAAGTAATCGTTGAAGCCATGAAGGCAGCTTTGGCAGCGGCCTACAAAAAGAACTATGGCCAAGCCGAAAACGTGGAAATCGACTTCAATGAAAAGAAGGGCGACTTCAAGGTTATGGCCATCAAGACGGTCGTTGACGAAGTCCAAGACGAACGCGTGGAAGTCAGCTTGAAGGACGCCTTGGCCATCAATCGGGCCTACGAAGTTGGCGACACGATCAAGTTTGAAGTAACGCCAAAGAACTTCGGCAGAACCGCTGCGGCAACCGCCAAGCAAGTCGTAATGCAAAGACTCCGCGAAGCTGAAAATGCCCACATCGTCAACGAATACTCCCAATACGAAGACGAGCTGGTAACGGGGACTGTTGAAAGAACCGACAACCGCTTTGTCTACGTGATGATCGGCAACGTTGAAGCTGTCATGGACATCAAGCACGACACCATTCCTGGCGAACACTACAACCCACAAGACAAGGTCCGTGTTTTGGTAACCAAGGTTGGGGCTGACGGCAAGGGTGCCCAAATCCGGGTCTCACGGACTGCACCTGATGTCGTTAAGCGACTTTTTGAACAAGAAGTTCCAGAAATCTTTGACGGCACGGTTGAAATTATGTCTATTGCCAGAGAAGCCGGCGAAAGAACCAAGATTGCCGTTAAGTCTAACGACCCTAACATCGATCCTGTTGGGACCTGCGTTGGCCCAAGAGGGACCCGTGTTCAAAACGTGGTTAACGAATTAGGCGGGGAAAACATCGACATCGTGCAATACGAAGACGACCCATCCGACTACATCGCTAACGCCTTGAACCCAGCTGAAGTCATCGCCGTTCAATTTGAAGATGATGAAGACGAAAAGAAGGCCTTTGTCATCGTGCCTGACTATCAATTGTCCTTGGCCATCGGCAAGAAGGGGCAAAACGTTCGTCTGGCTGCTCGACTTACTGGCTACAAGATCGACATTCGTCCAGAATCAGAAGTCGAATTCGTTGACGAAAGCGACGTTGAAGACGATGATGTAGAAGCAGAAGGCTCAGTTGAAGCTGAGAGCGTAGAAACTGCTGAAGACAATGATTCTTCAGTAGAAGCAGCTGCAGAAGACCTTGATGACAACGCTGAAGCAGCTGACGAAGACGCCACTGATGATGAAGAAGAATAGGTGATTTTTTGAAAAAGAGAAAAATCCCAATGCGGAAGGACTTATTGACTGACACCATGCAGCCCAAGAAGGAATTGGTGCGGATCGTCGTCGATAAGGAAAAGAACGTTTCTGTTGATCCAACCGGCAAGAAGTCAGGCCGCGGGGCTTATGTGTCCTTAGAGCCAGACAAGATCGCGGCTGCCCAAAAGTCCAAGGTCTTGGAACGGAGCTTGGGGGTAAAGGTATCAGATGACTTTTACCAAGAGCTCTTTGAATACGTGGATCACCAGAAGGCAAGAAAAGAATTATTTGGTGATAAAAAATAAATAATAATCGACAAAAAGCCTTGAATTTGCTGGGGCTGGCTACGCGTGCCCGGAAGACTGTTTCCGGAACCGAGCTGGTTATCGGCGAAATCAAAAAAGGCAAGCTCAAATGTATCATTATTGCCAGCGATCTGGCAGAGAATAGCCATAAAGAGGTCTTAGCTGCCCTAAATGACCGGCCAATTCCCGTGGTTGATGTTTTTAGCGCGGATGAAATCTCACAAGCAGTAGGTAAAAGACGCAAGGTTTTAGCATTAACTGACCAAGGTTTTGCCAAGGCCCTGCTAGCAAAGATCAAAGAAGGAGTGTGATCTAATGACCAAGAAACAAGAAAACGAAACTTCAAAGGAATTGGGCATGGAAAGCAAGAAAAGTAGCGGTAAGAGCGGCAAGCTGAAGATCTCAGTCAGCGCCATTCGCAAGGGCGAAAAGAAGACTGAAAACAAGAAGCCAGGCCAACGCCGTCGCCGCAACCACTCCGGCAATGATCAAGCTAGACGCCGCCGTCCAGCTGCTCAAGACCTGCTCAAAGACTTGAAGCAAAAGCAAAGAGCCGATGAAGTTCAGTTAAATGAACAAAGTCAAGCAGCCAAGAAGGAATACAAGAAGTCCTTGAACAAGCCTGCTGAAGAAGCTAAGCCAGAAGTGAAGAAGGTCGAAGTCAAGAAGGTTGAAACCGCTGAAGCACCTAAGGTGCGGGGGCCAAAGATCTTGAAGCCATCTCCAGCTAGATTAAAGGGTCAAGAAAAGAGCGAAAGCCCAAGAAGTGAACGCTCAGACAGAAGGCCAGCTTCTAGAAACAACAGCCGTCCAGCTGCTCGTCCAGACTTTGCCAGCGCTCCGCTTCCAGAAAACAAGGATTCTCGCCGCCGCGGCAACACTGGCAAGCCAGGCCGCAAGGGGCAAAACGCCTTCCAAGATCGGGGCAGAAGTGCATCTAGTGACCGGAGCGAACGCCGCAAGCGCAAGAACAAGAAGCACCAAAATGCGCCTCAAGCTAAGAAACCAGTTACCCAAAGAAAGGAACGTCCATTACCAGAAAGCTTCGAATACGAAGTTGGCATGAACGCTCAAGACTTGGGCAAGATCTTGCACAGAGAACCAGCTGAAATCGTGAAGAAGCTCTTCATGCTGGGGATCATGACCAACCAAAACCAATCCTTGGACAAGGACACGATCGAACTCTTGGCAGCTGACTACGGCATTGAAGCCGTTGAAAAGGTTCACGAAGACATTTCTGACATTGACAATATTTTTGCTCAAGAGATGGAAGCTTCTAAGAACTCTGACAACCAAGTTGTTCGGCCACCAGTTGTGACCATCATGGGTCACGTTGACCACGGTAAGACGACCTTGCTTGACCGCCTGCGTCACACCCGGGTTTCTGAACACGAAGCCGGCGGGATCACCCAGAACATCGGGGCCTACCAAGTCCGGATCAACGACCGTTTGATCACCTTCTTGGACACTCCAGGTCACGCGGCCTTCTCTAGCATGCGGGCCCGCGGTGCCGAAATCACTGACATCGTTGTCTTGATCGTTGCCGCAGACGACGGGGTAATGCCACAGACCATTGAAGCCATCGACCACGCCAAGAGTGCGGGCGTGCCAATCATCGTGGCCATCAACAAGATGGACCGGCCAGGTGCCAACCCTGCCCACGTTACTGAACAATTGATGCAGTACGAACTGATTCCAGAAGCTTACGGCGGCTCGACCATCTTCGTTAACATCTCAGCCAAGACTGGCATGGGGATTGACGAACTTTTGGAAAACATCATCCTGGAAGCCGACATGCTGGAACTGAAGGCTGATCCTAAGCAAAAGGCCATCGGTACGGTGGTTGAAGCGCGTCTGTCAAGAGGTAAGGGTCCTGTTGCCGACGTCTTAATCCAACAAGGTACCTTGAGAGTCGGTGACCCAATCGTTGTCGGCGACACCTTCGGCCGCGTCCGGACCATGACCAACGACAAGGGCCACCAAGTCAAGAAGGCTACGCCATCCATGCCAGTTGAAATTACTGGTTTGAACGACGTGCCAGAATCAGCCGACAAGCTGGTTGTCTTTGATGATGAAAAGACTGCCCGTGCCGTTGGTGAAGCCCGTGCACAGCAATCACTGCAAAAGCAGCGTGAAAACACTCAGCACGTGACCCTGGACAACCTCTTTGACACCATGAAGCGAGAAAGCATGAAGAGCGTCAACATCGTCTTGAAGGCTGACGTTCAAGGTTCTGCTGAAGCCCTGGGTCAATCCTTGCAAAAGATTGACGTTGAGGGCGTCCGGGTTAACATTATTCACTCCGGCGTTGGTGCCATCAACGAAAGTGACGTTACCCTGGCTAGTGCCTCAAACGCCGTAATCATCGGTTTCAACGTTCGGCCAACTGCTACGGCTAAGAGCCAAGCAGCTAGCGAAAGCGTAGATATCCGTCTCTACAGCATCATCTACAAGGCGATCGACGACGTGAAGGCCGCAATGCAAGGTCTGCTTGAGCCAACTTACGAAGAAAAGGTTATCGGTAACCTGACTGTTCGGGAAACTTGGAAGGTTTCCAAGATCGGGACCATCGCTGGTGCCTTTGTTGATAACGGCTACGTAACCAAGGAATCTGGCATCCGGGTTATCCGCGACGGCGTTGTTAAGTACGATGGCAAGATTGCCTCACTTCGCCGCTTCAAGGATGACGTCAAGGAAGTTAAGGCTGGCTTTGACTGTGGTTTGACCATTGAAAACTACAACGACATCAAGGAAGGCGACGAATTAGAAGCCTACGAAATGCAAGAAGTAAAGCCAAGCTAAGGGAGGCTTAAATGAAGCATAGAAAAGGACGCGTTGAAGGCGAAATCCTGCGCGAATTGACCAAGATTATTCGCAAGAATATCCGCGATCCTCGCGTTAGCGATGTCACCTTTACTGCAGTGGAATGCAGCAATGATTTTTCATATGCTACTGTTTATTACAGCTTGCTGACTGAAGACGAAGACAAGCAAAAAGAAGCTGAAGCCGGTTTGGAAAAGGCTAAGGGAACTATGCGGCACTTGCTCGGGCAAAGCCTGACCATGTACAAGGTTCCAGAACTGATTTTCAAGCGCGACCAATCCGTAATTTACGGTAGCAAGATCGATCGTTTGCTGGCAGACCTCAAAAAGCAAGAACAAGATCGACAAAATTAGGGAAAAGCGCCTTAGGGCGCTTTTTTTATTGAAAAAAAGAGAGTAAAGCAATGATTAACGGAATTATCGTAATTGACAAGGCTGCCGGCATGACCAGTGGGGACGTGGTCTACCACTTGAGAAAGCTCCTCCACCAAAGAAAGATCGGCCATGCTGGGACGCTGGATCCCGAAGTGACCGGCGTTTTGCCAGTGGCTTTGGGGCAAGCTACCAAATTGATCGACCTCATGCACGAACGTCCAAAGGCCTACCAGGGCAGCGGCATGTTTGGTCTAGCCACGGATTCTTATGACTTAGAAGGGAAGACTACTGTTGAAGCAAAATTAGCTAAACCTTTTAGCAAAGAAGAAATCCAAGAGGGGATGAACTCTTTCTTAGGCGAAATTACCCAGGTGCCGCCAATTTATTCTGCTGTCAAGGTCAATGGCAAACGGCTCTACGAATACGCTAGAGAAGGCATTGAAGTAAAGCGCCCTGAGCGTCAAGTGACCATTAGCAAGTATGACTTAGTAAGCGAGCCAACTTTTGACCCAGAAACTGGCCGGGAATACTTTGACTACGAAATTACCTGTTCTAAAGGCACCTATGTGCGAAGCCTGGTCAATGACCTCGGTGAAAAATTGGGCGTCCCTGCCGTGATGACCAAATTGCGGCGGACGGCTAGCTCCGGTTTTGACCTCAGCCAGGCGGTAACGCTAGAGGAATTGGCTGACCATTTAGATCAGCTGGACCAGTATGTGCAGCCAATCGATGCCTTTTTTAAAGACTATCCAAGCTACGATATTAACGATCGCGAATGGAAGCAGATACAAAATGGTGCCTGGATTTCCCTCCCAATTAATGCATCCAAGGTCGCTTTGCGGTACAATAAAAAGGTTAAAGCGATTTATCGGGCAAAAGGCAAGAAATTTTGCCCCGATTTGATGCTATTAAGTAATGAGTAATTGAGGGATCTAGTTTGAAAGTGATAAATACTAGCTACCCGATCAAGGAGCCCTTGACCAAGAGCAAAGTCGTCTTGGCCCTCGGCTTTTTCGATGGGGTGCACATCGGACACCAAAAGCTGATTAAAGAGGCCAAGGCCATCGCAGATGAGAAGGATCTGCCCTTGATGGTCATGACCTTTGACCGCCATCCCAAGGAAGTCTATGCCGGGGTAAAGAACTTCGACTATCTGACTTCACCCAGTGAGAAGGCGTATGAGATGGCCAAAATCGGCGTAGATTATCTGGTAATGATCAAGTTTACCAAGGAATTTAGCAAATTGCCGCCGCAAGTCTTTGTTGACGACATCATCGTCAAGCTGCAGGCTGACACGGTCGTTGCCGGCTTTGACTATAGCTACGGGCCAAAGGACGTGGCCAACATGGAGAACCTGCCTAAATTTGCCAAGGGCCGCTTTGCGATCAAGGTGATTCCCAAGCAGATTTTTGAAGGCAAGAAAATTGGCTCAACCGAAATCAGGATGGCCATTAAAGATGGCAATTTGCTGCTTGCTGAAGAGCTCCTGGGTCACCCATATGCCACTACCGGCAAGGTGGTTCATGGCTTTAGAAATGGCCACAAGCTCGGCTACCCAACGGCTAATTTGCAGCTGGAAGCACCAAAGGTCTTGCCTAAAATTGGCGTCTATGCGACCATGACGCGGGTGGGCGACACCTGGTATGAATCCATGACCAGCGTTGGCTACAATGTCATGTTCAACGATGAAAAGCAGATTTATATCGAATCAAACCTGTTTGACTTTGACCAAGACATCTATGGTCAAGAGATCACCATCGCCTGGTACAAGTACCTGCGCGACGAGATGAAGTTTGACGACCTGGACGGTTTAATTGACCAACTTGCCAAGGACCGGGAAGCAACCGAAGCTTATTTTGATCAACAAGCTGAATAGAGTGCTAAAAGACGTTTTGCCTAGCAAGACGTCTTTTTTTCGAGGAAAATTAGCAAACTCCTTGATTAACTGCTAATTTCTTGTTACACTATACCTTGTTAGCACATAGAAGTAATGAGTGCTAAAAGTGAGGGCGATATTATGTTGACCGAACGTCAAGAATTAATCTTGAAGACGATAATTCAAGATTTTACCAACACGCATGAACCGGTTGGCTCCAAAACGGTGATGAATCAGCTCCCCATTAAGGTTTCTAGTGCCACCATCCGTAATGAGATGGCAGTTCTGGAAGACAAGGGATTGATTGAAAAAACGCACTCGTCTAGTGGCCGGATTCCTTCTACCGAAGGCTACCGCTACTACTTGGACAATCTGGTTCAGCCGCTGCAACTGCCAGAAGAAATGTATCATGAGATCGGCTACCAGTTTGATCAGCCTTTTAACCAGGTTGATGAAATCGTCAAAGAAGCCGCCAAGATCTTGTCAGACTTGACCGACTATACGGCCTTTGCTGAGGGACCGGAAGCTAAAGACGTGATGATTACCGGCTTTAGAATCGTGCCTCTGGCACCGCGCCAAGTGATGGCGATCTTGGTAACCAGCGATGGGGGAGTGAAGAACCAAGTCTACACCCTGCCAAGACACATTTCAGGCGAAGAAATTGAGCAAGCAGTGCGGCTAATCAACGACCAGCTGGTTGGCCGCAACTTAAAGGACATCAACAAGGATACCTTTGCCCAGCTCTCCAGCAACAACGTGGTAGGCAAAAACCTGCCAGAATTCCTGGAGCTGCTAGAATCCGTAATCAAGGATGCAGCCAGCGAGCAAATGTATGTTGATGGCCAGCTGAACCTGCTCAACAATGCAGAAAACAGTGACTTACAAGAAATCAAATCGCTGTATGAATTGATCAACTCCAACCACCTGGCTGGGGAGTTGATTGATTTAAGCGATAATCAAAAGGAAAAATATCCAGTCCATGTCCGCCTAGGGTCAGAACTCCAAAATGACCTGCTCAAGGACTTTAGCCTGGTGACGGCTGAATATAGCGTTGGCAACTACGGCCGGGGGACAATCGCCATCTTAGGCCCAAGAAACATGCCATATTCAGAAATGATCGGGCTGATGGAATATTTCCGCCAAGAACTAGCAAGAAAACTGCTGGATTACTACGGCAGGTTTAAATAAGGAGGTTAGCCGTGAGCAAAGAAGAATTTCCAAGTGAAAAGGACTTAACTCAAGAAGAAAAAGACGGCAAGCTAAAGAAAGGCGAAGCAAAGGAAGCTGAAAAGCCAGCTGGCTCAAAAGAAGCAGAACCTAAAGCTGAAAGCAAGGAAAATTCAGAACTTGAAGCCTTAAAGAAGCAAGTCGCTGACTTAACGGCCAAGAACAAGGAACTAGAAGACAAGTACTTGAGAAGCGAAGCCGAAATCCAAAACGCTCAGCGCCGCTACAGCAAAGAGCGTGCCAACCTGGTCAAGTATGAGTCTCAGCGCCTAGGCAAGGATATCCTGCCAAGCGTAGACAACCTGGAACGGGCCCTGCAAGTTAAGGCCGATGACGAAGTTTCTAGCCAGCTCAAGAAGGGGATTGAAATGACCCTGGAAGGCCTGGTTCGGGCTTTAAAGGACAACGGCATTGAAGAAATCAAGGCTGATGGCGAAAAGTTTGATCCGACATTGCATCAAGCAGTACAAAGCGTACCGGCTGAAAATGATGATCAAAAAGACCACGTCGTACAGGTCCTGCAAAAGGGTTATGTTTACAAGGACCGGACCTTGCGGCCAGCCATGGTGGTTGTTGCGCAATAGCCGCTAGATTTTTAATAAAAAAGCAATAATTCAAAGGAGATAAAGACAATGTCAAAAGTTATTGGGATTGACTTAGGTACTACTAACTCTGCAGTCGCAGTTTTGGAAGGCAAGGAACCAAAGATCATTACTAACCCAGAAGGTGCCAGAACTACTCCATCAGTAGTTGCCTTCAAGGATGGCGAAATCCAAGTTGGGGAAGTGGCTAAGCGTCAAGCCATCACTAACCCAAACACCATCGTGTCCATCAAGCGGCACATGGGCGAAAGTGACTACAAGGTTAAGGTTGGCGACAAGGCTTACACCCCACAAGAAATCTCAGCCATGATCTTGCAATACATCAAGAAGTTCTCAGAAGACTACTTGGGTGAACCAGTTACCGACGCCGTAATCACGGTTCCAGCCTACTTCAACGACGCACAGCGTCAAGCTACTAAGGATGCTGGTAAGATCGCTGGCTTGAACGTGCAAAGAATCATCAACGAACCAACCGCTTCAGCTTTGGCCTACGGTTTGGACAAGGACGACGATGACGAAAAGGTTTTGGTATACGACCTTGGCGGTGGTACTTTCGACGTTTCCGTTTTGCAATTGGGTGACGGCGTCTTCCAAGTTTTGTCAACCAATGGTGACACCCACCTGGGCGGGGACGACTTTGACAACAAGATCATCGACTGGTTGGTAGCCGGCTTTAAGGATGAAAACGGCGTTGACTTGTCCAAGGACAAGATGGCCATGCAGCGTTTGAAGGATGCCGCTGAAAAGGCTAAGAAGGACTTGTCAGGCGTATCTTCAACTCACATTTCTCTTCCATTCATCTCAGCTGGTGAAGCGGGTCCACTCCACTTGGAAGCAGATTTGACTAGAGCTAAGTTCAACGAATTGACTGATGACCTGGTTCAAAGAACCAAGATTCCATTTGACAACGCTTTGCGTGACGCAGGTCTGAGCGTAAATGACATCGACAAGGTCATCTTAAACGGTGGTTCTACTCGGATTCCAGCCGTTCAAGAAGCCGTTAAGAAGTGGGCTGGCAAGGAACCTGACCACTCCATCAACCCAGACGAAGCCGTTGCCTTGGGTGCAGCTATCCAAGGCGGGGTTATCTCCGGTGACGTGAAGGACATCGTTTTGCTGGACGTTACTCCACTTTCCCTTGGTATCGAAACCATGGGCGGGGTCTTCACTAAGTTGATCGACAGAAACACCACTATCCCAACTTCTAAGAGTCAAATCTTCTCAACTGCTGCCGACAACCAACCAGCCGTTGACATCCACGTTTTGCAAGGTGAACGGCCAATGGCTGCCGACAACAAGACTTTAGGCCGCTTTGAATTGACTGACATTCCAGCTGCCCCACGCGGCGTGCCACAAATTCAAGTTACCTTCGACATCGACAAGAACGGTATCGTTAACGTTTCAGCCAAGGACATGGGCACTGGCAAGGAACAAAAGATCACCATTCAATCCGCATCTGGCTTGTCAGATGAAGAAATCGAAAGAATGAAGAAGGAAGCCGAAGAACACGCTGACGAAGACGCAAAGAAGAAGGAAGAAGTTGACCTTAGAAACGAAGTTGACAGTTTGATCTTCCAAACTGAAAAGACTTTGAAGGAAGTCGACGGCAAGCTTTCAGACGCTGACGTTAAGCCAGTTAAGGATGCCCTGGAAGACCTGAAGAAGGCTCAAAAGGACAACAACTTGGACGACATGAAGGCTAAGAAGGACGTTTTGAGCAAGGCTGCCCAAGATCTGGCTGTTAAGCTCTATCAACAAAATGCCCAAAACGGTCAAGCAGGCCAAGCTGGTCCTAACCCAAACGGGGATGCCGGCAATAACGGTTCAAACGGCTCAAACGGTGACACGGTAGATGGCGACTTTACCAAGGTAGACCCAAACAAGTAAAGCGGCTATAATAAAACAAAAGGAGAAGAACTGCGTGACGTAGTTCTTTTCTTTTGTTAGTAATAAGGAGCGTTTAATTAGATGGCAGCAAATCGGGATTATTATGACGTCTTAGGCGTGAGCCGGGATGCCAGCGATGCAGAAATCAGCAAGGCATACCGGAAATTAGCGAAAAAGTACCACCCAGACCTCAACCACGAGCCAGGAGCAGAAGAAAAGTACAAAGAAGTCAACGAAGCTTACGAAGTCTTGCACGACCCACAGAAAAAGCAGCAATATGACCAATTTGGTCAAGCCGGCATGAATGGTCAAGGCTTCGGGGGCCAGGGCTTTGGCGGTCAAGGCTTCGGCGCCTCTGATTTTGGCGACTTTGGTGACATCTTTAACAGCTTCTTTGGCGGCGGCGCGCGCCAGCAGGTGGACCCAACGGCTCCGCAAAGAGGGGCTGACCTGGACTACACCATGACTATTGACTTCATGGATGCCATCAAGGGCAAGACCAGTGACATTACCTACACCCGGTCAGCCACCTGTGAAACCTGCGGGGGCAATGGGGCTGAAAAGGGTACTCACCCAATTACCTGTGACAAGTGCGGCGGCTCCGGCATGATGACCATTACCCAAAGAAGCATCTTGGGCATGGTTCAAAGACAGACTACCTGTGACAAGTGTGGTGGCTCTGGCGTGATCATCCAGCACCCATGTAAGACCTGCCACGGCAAGGGCGTCACTGACCAAAAGCAGACTCTGCAAGTCAAGATTCCAGCTGGGATCGACAATGGTCAGCAGATTCGCTTGTCTGGACAAGGGGAAGCCGGCAAGAACGGCGGCCCTTACGGGGACCTTTACATCGTTTTTAGAGTGCGCCCAAGCAAGGAATTTACTAGACGCGGCCAAACGATCTACACGACGATTCCAATTTCTTTTGCCCAAGCAACCTTGGGGGATGAAATCAACGTGAAGACCGTTTATGGCGACACCAAGTTAAAGATTCCGGCTGGGACTCAGCCTAACCAGAAGTTCACCTTGAAGGAAAAGGGCGTGCCTAGCTTGCGCGGCGGCACAACCGGTGACCAGATCACGACGGTTGAAATCGTGATTCCAAAGAACATCAATGAGGCTCAAAGAAAGGCCCTCCTTGAATTCGTCAAGGCTAGCGGCGGCAGCATTGCTCCGCAGGAAAAAGGCTTCTTTGAACGGCTCAAGGAAAAGTTAAGCTAAGATAAGAAATTATTTCGTATTTTTGCAAGAGGTGACCAAATGGTCACCTCTTTTTAGTGGGTAAAGAAAGACAAAGGCGCGTTTTTCGGGTATAATTGTTTAGTA
>NZ_JBJFHB010000045.1:0-20222 GCF_051893255.1 Lactobacillus sp.
TAATCTAGGGTTAAACGTTATTCTGCTTCTATTAACGATTGTAGATTTGAAATTGATGAGTCCGCTTAGTCTAAAAGGCTAGATTATCAGCTTACATGAAAGTGCCACGCATTCTGCGTGGTACTTTTTTGCTTTATTTTTTTATTTAAGTTAACTAGAAAGTTAATAATAAATAAATCTTCTAAAACAACTTTTTTTACAAATGAAAGGTGCTATTATCTTATTATAGATAGCGGTTACACATTGAACTGGGAGGGATAGATATGCGCTTTTCAAAAAATCCAACCACTAACAAGATCCTGTCATGGGCCTTCATGATCGTTTCCATATTTTGCATTCTGTACACGGTGATGGATGTTTACGGTGATGATCAAAAAGCCAAGGCAATGACGGTCATGGAGAATTCCTTACCTAAACATGGCTATGATGTCGATAGTGAATTAACGCCAATAAATGTTCAAGCCAAGATTAGCTTTCCAACTTACTATTGGAGCACCTTTGTTACCAAGGAAAACCGTAACAAGAATTATGCGGCCATGAAGAAAGCAGGGGTAAAGATCAACAAAGATGATGCCGATTGGCCTTACTACTACCAAGTCTATGCTAGCAAAAAGGGTCTTTTTAACTGGGAAGTGACGGTTATTGACGCTCGCACTGATAAGCAAAAGACTTACACTACATACAATGGAAAATAATATAACAAATCGCCTCAACTACTTGGGGCGGTTTTCTTGTTGTAGAGCATCAATAGAGTTAAAATAATAACGTAACTATTATATAAAGCGTTAACAAAGCTCGTGCTGATCAAATGGGTGAATTGAAAAAATGGAGTTGAACCGTCGTCACAAGATAATTGCTTTTATTGTAGGAGTAATTCTCCTACTTTTATCATGCCTTTTTACCTGGAACACCCGCCGGCAAGACTTACAAGCTCAGCGCTCCCGCGCCAGTGAGATCAGCAAGACTTACGCAACTGAGCTGAAGCGCGATTTTAACTTGGGGATTGGCCGCACAGCTGCCTTAAAGCAGATGATCAAGGACAACGACGGACAGGTTAAGTATTTTTCCACTTCTGCCAAGCTCTTGATGAAGGACTACATCGATCTTATTGCTGTCGCCCCTAAAGGCAAAATCACTGAGTCTTACCCCAGCGGTAAGACTGCCTCTGACGAGTTCACCTTGAGCTACTACTCAGAAACCCGCAAAATTTACGACTATACCAAAATGACTGGCCGGGTGGCCATGTTTGGCCCGGTCAAACTGCCCCTGGTTAACCAGGCCATGGTGGTGGTTGACCCGGTTTACTTAGAAACTGGCCAGTTATGGGGCTATATCATCATCGCGATCAAGGTGCCTAAGATTTATCGCCACACCATGGCAGCGCTAGAGTCCCTAGGCTACGACTATGCCATTAAGGCTACAGCATCCCCAACCGCCAAAAAGCTTTCCCTAGTTGAATCCTCTCTCAAGTCTAGCCAAAAGCTCTCTAGCCCAGCCGTCTACACCATGAAGCTGGGTTCCTGCCGCTTCCGTTTAGAAATCACGCCCAAAGGCGGCTGGCACTCCAGTAAGACCATCCCTATCTTAGTCATTTGCCTCATTATTAGCGGCATCTTGCTGGGTCTGTTAGTTGCCTTGCTCCGGATCACCGAAAAAGACGACGAACTGCACTACTTTGCCTACCGGGATCCCTTGACCGGTTTATACAACCGGCGGGGCTTTTTACACGAATTAAACAAGCACCTGGCTCAAGTCTCAGATGATCTAGCGACTGCGGTTTCTCTTGACCTCGACGACTTCAAATTGGTCAACGACGTCTACGGCCACGATGTCGGCGATATGGCCTTGATTGACCTGGCCGACCGCTTAAGAGCTGCTTTTCCTAAAGACACCCTGATCTCCCGGACCGGCGGTGATGAATTCTGTGCCATGTTTTTTGGTCATTCGCCAAGCTACTGCGAAAAATTGATCAAGCGGGCGGTGGTGCAGGAGAAGTCCTTCATTGCTGGCAATCATGAAATTCACTACACTATTTCAGCTGGCTACGCCGACCGGCCGGAGCAGACGAAGAAACTGGAACGCCTCTTAACCTTGGCCGACAAGGCCCTGTATGCTGCTAAATTATCTGGCAAAAACCAGTCCAAGCATTACCAAGAGGGGATGAATGCTTTAAACCGCAAGCAATTGGGCTTTACCGTCAAAAAATTGGCCGAGGGCATCCCTGGCGAATTTCTCATTTACCAAGCCGGCGGGCGCGAAGAGATCATTTTTGCCAACAACCGCCTGATCGAGCACACGGGCTGCCGGGACTTTGAAGACTTCATGTCCTTTACCAAAGGCAGCTTCAAAGGTTTAGTCCACCCGGATGATCTAAGAGAGGTGGAATTTGCTATTAAAGAGCAGGCCTTGGCCAACCGGGGAAAGGACTGCTATGATTCTTATCTAGAATACCGGGTCTTGACCAAGTCCGGAACCGCCCGCCGGATGGTAGAGCTGGGCCAGATGGCCCAAGACGACAACTACGGCTTGGTTTACTTTGTCTTTATGCAGGAAAAAGCAGCCCTTTCTAAACCCTTTATGGCTTAAGCAGAAGCTTTTTTCTTGTGCTAAGGCGAATTAAGGGGTAAACTGATAAGAGAATAATTATATAGGAAATCGTTATCATCTGTGAATACTTGATTATTCGCAGATGTTTTATTGTTTAATAATAATAGAAAGGACAGCATGGGCTTAAACCGTCAGCATCAAATCTGGGTTGGAGTTCTTGGCTTCTTGCTCGTTATCCTCTCGCTCACAGTCGCCTGGCAAGCCGATCAAGAAGATTTGCAGGATCAAAGAGCGAAGGCGACCGAAGTCGGCAATGTCTTTGCCTTACAGATCAACCATGACCTTTATAATGGCCTAGAACGGGTGCAGTCATTAGATAAAATGGTCGTTGACAATAACGGCAAAGTTAAAAATTTTAGTGATTCGGCCAAGCTGCTGAAAAGAGGATATATCAATACAATCGACCTGCTCCCCAAGGGTTATATCAAGTATTCCTACCCACACGCCTACGGCCAGGTTGGGGTTAATCTAGAAGACAGTCAGGAGCTGGGTGAAATCTTGCTCACTGTTAAAAAGTCAAAGAAACTAACCACTTTTGGTCCGATCGTAAACCGCCAAGAGAAGCGGCTGTTAATCATTATCGATCCGGTTTATTTGAAAAAAGGCAAATTCTGGGGCTATGTGATCATGACCTTGTCTGTGCCCAAGGTTTACCAAAACACCATTAATTCCTTAGAAAAAGTCGATTATGACTACCAGCTGTTTGCGGAAAGAAGTGCCACCAATTCGCAATTAGACATTATTGAAAGCTCAATCAATCCATCTAAAAAGCTCAAGCATCCTGTCAGCCAGACTTTTGTTATTGGCAACCGCAAGTGGCGCCTGAGTCTGGCACCAAAAAATGGCTGGCAGTCAAAAGCTGCAATGCCAGCCTTCATCATGTCCGTCTTAGTCAGCTCGGTGATCATGATTTGGCTGGTCAACTACCTCAAGACTAAAGAAAGAGATGAAGAGTTGCATAAATTGGCCTACCGCGATCCTTTAACTGGTCTATCCAACCGCCGGGGTTTCATCCGAGAGCTGGACCGGCAGCTGCCACAGGCACAATTTTTAACCGAGGTCTTTTTAGACTTAGACGACTTCAAGCTGATCAATGACCTCTATGGCCACGCGGCGGGGGATGAGGCTTTGCAGCATTTGGCTAGTTATTTAAAAAAGTCATTTCCTGCTAATTCCTTGATTGGGCGAACCGGCGGGGACGAGTTCAGCGTAGCTATCCCGGACATGCACCCCCTTGAGTGCCAGGAATTGATTCAAAAGGCCATCAGGCAAAAGCAGACTTTTAGTTCAAACGGAACGGAAATCACTTTTACCATCTCAGCTGGCTTTGCCGATTATCCAAAGCAAGCCCGCGGGATTCAGGATTTGATGACCAAGGCTGACGAGGCCCTCTATGCGGCCAAGATGGCCGGGAAAAACCAAACCTTTCGCTATCAGCCGTTTATGGCGGATCTGAACCGGGAGCAATTGGGCTTTAACGTTAAGCAGCTGGCCCAGGGTCTGCCTGGTGAATTCTTGATCTACAAGGCAGATGGCGACCAGAAGATTATTTTTGCCAATGAGCACCTGATCCAGCTGCTGGGCTGCCAGGATTATGATGACTTCATGGCCTTTACCAAGGGCAGCTTCCAGAATTTCGTGCACCCTGATGACCGTTTGCTGGTTGAGCGTGAAATCAAGAGGCAGCTTGCTTTGCAAAAAGGACATCGGAGCAGCTATGACGTCCATGTTGCCTACCGGGTGAAGACCAAGCAGGGTGAAATCAAGCACTTGGTTGACCTCGGCCGGATGATCGATAACAGCAACTATGGCAAGGTCTTCTTTGTATTCTTAGAAGACCAGGACCAATTAGCAGAGGATCAGCTCTAATATCTAAATAGTAATAGTTAAAGCTTTTTCATTCTTATGAAAAGGCTTTTTTGTATAGTTTTACAGCGGTAATGGTGGTAAACTTATAATAGAATTAAAAATATTCAGAAAGGCTGGTGGGGGAATGCATGAAATTAAACCATAAGAATCGCTTAATTGTTTTTATCTTTGGTCTAGTTTGCGCATTGCTTTCAATTGGCTATTCCTCATATGTGGCTAAGCAGCAGGTCTATACACAAAAAGAAAAGGCATATGAAATCAGCCGGGCCTATGCGGGTGAGCTGAAGCGGGATTTCAACTATGGGATCACGCGGGCGGAATCCATGCGGGACGTGGTGATTGAAAATAATGGCCGGGTCTCTCACCGTGATTTTGACCGGACATCAAGGCTTTTAATGCGGGACTATATCAAGTTGAATGAGCTAGCACCAAAGGGAGTGGTGACGCAGACTTACCCCCACCGCCAGGGCAGCCAAACCGTCAACTTAATGGCAAATCAAGAAGCGGCGCAGGTCCTTACTTATGTAAAGGACAAGAATGAGGCCGTCTTGTACGGTCCAATCGTCTTGCCCAAGGTGAAAAAGAGCGTGAGCATCATGGTGCCGGTGACTTTGAAAAACGGTAAATTTTGGGGCTACGTGATTATTGCCTTAAAATTGCCAGATGTCTACCAGCACACCTTGAAGTCGCTAAGAGCGATGGGCTATGATTACTGCCTTGATACAAATAAGTCGCCTTTAACCAAGAACCGAACTCAGGTAGAATCCTCAAAAGGAATTGGCAATAAGGTTAAAAACAGCGTGGGGTATAGCTTTTCGATTGGCTCTTTGTCCTGGACCTTGAACATCGTGCCAAGGGGCGGCTGGGCAACGGATAAGGGCTTTTTTACCTTGCTGGGCTGTTTAATAACTTCAGTTTTCTTGGTTTTTATGCTCTCCATGTACCTCAGAACCCGGCAACAAAAAGAAGCCTTAGACCGCTTGGCCAATGTCGATGCCTTGACGGGACTATATAACCGCCGGGGCTTCATGAAAGAAGCCGGTGGCCACTTTAAAGATACGCCTGAACAACCCGTAACCTTGGCCTTTTTGGACCTAGATGACTTCAAGCTGGTCAATGACGTTTATGGGCACAATGTTGGTGACCTGGCCTTAGAGCACCTGTCCCAGCACCTAAAGCAGGTTTTCCCAGGAGAATCGGTAATCGGGCGAACTGGCGGGGATGAGTTCTGCGTCGCCATTCCAGAAGAACCAGAAATGGCCCACCGCCTGGTCGCCAGTGCCATCGTCGGGGTTCAAGAATTTGACGCCGGCGAGCAAAAGGTCCGCTATACGATTTCTGCGGGCTATGCCGATTATCCAAGCCAGGCGCAAAGTCCGGACCAGCTAATTATTTTAGCCGACATGGCCTTATACGCAGCCAAGATGCACGGCAAGCACGTGGCCAAGCAGTATGAGCCCCAGATGCAGCTGATCAAGCGAGGGCAGCTGGGCTTTAACATGAAAAACGTTAGCCAGGGGATGCCTGGTGGGCTCTTGATTTACCGGGCCGACTATGACCAGGCAGACAGCCAAGAGATCCTTCTGGCCAATGACTACTTGATCCACCTTTTTGCCTGCCAGAGCCTGGAAGAATTTTTAACCTATACCAAATCTTCTTTCAAGGGTCTAGTTTATCCAGAAGATTACGAAAAAGTTGTCACCAACCGGGAAAAACAAATCAAGGCTTTGAGCGGTAACATCGACGATGACGTCCTTTTCTTGGACTACCGCATCTTGACCAAAGATGGCAGGGTTAAGCCAATCTCGACGGTAGGTCGCTATGTCCAAGATGACTACTACGGCAACGTCTTCTGCGTCTTTATTCTGCCAGACGGCCTGATCACCGATCCGGAAGCAGATGAAAAATAAGGTGAATTTTGATAAAGAAAAGCTCTGATTATCGTAAGATAGTCAGAGTTTTTCTTTATCTGTTATTTGGCTAAGTTTTCGATGAAGCGGCAATTGGGAAGGGATGCAAGAACGGCAGGCGTGGTCTTGATCTTGGAATCGACCTTGCCGGATCCAATCACGACTTCTGATAAATTTTGAACACTGGAATCGACCAGGATTTGGTAGTCTGCTGGCAAGCCAACTGCAGTAATTGAGCCAAATTCCATGCCAGTTTCTTCGGTCACTTCGTCTAAGTTAGCAAAAGAAAGCTTGGAAACGTCCATGGCGTGCTTTAAAACGGAGCCAGAGTTGACCCTCTTTTCATAAGGGACCAAAACTGCCGCTTTTTTGACTTGGCCTTGTCTTTTGCCGGCAAAGACAAGGCAGTTGAGTTCGGTAGCGATGTCTACACCGTATTGGTCGGCCAATTTTTGCCCGTCGGCAAACTCGGGATCGATCTTGGCAACGAAAATTTTGTCTGCTAAGTCATGCTCTTTAACGAAGGCTTGGCTTTTTTCTGGTAGATATTCTGGATGGTCAAAAAAGGGGGTAAATTCTAACATCGATCTTTGTTCTTACTTTCTATATATTTTTCAGCTTCTATTTATTTGCTATTTTCCTAGTCTGCCATTATTTTCCTTTTCTAATTCTTAAATTCAGCCAAAATATGGCACACTTGGTCGACGTCTTCTTGCCGGCTGGACCAGGAGGTGGCTAGGCGGACCACCGTGTGCTCTTCGTCGTACTTATCCCAGAAGGAGTAGGCAACTTTTTGGCCAAAAGCTGGCAGGTCGCGATTGGCCATAATGAAGAAAGTCTGGTTGGTTGGGGAATCGTAAAGCAGCTGGTAGCCGTTTTTCGTCAAAGCATCCCGGATCTGTCTCGCTTGCTTAATTGCCGGTTCAGCCATTTTTTGATACAGATCGTCAGTAAAGAGCTGGTCAAACTGGATGCCCAGCAGCCAGCCCTTGGCTAAAAGGGCGCCGCGCTGCTTGATGATGGTGAAAAAGTGGGGGATCAGTTTAGGATCAGGTACTACAACGGCTTCACCCAACATGGCCCCGCACTTGGTGCCGCCAATGTAGAAGACATCGCAAAGGCGGGCCAGGTCAGGCAGAGTCACGTCGTTTTCGGGAGCGGCCAAGTCGTAAGCCAGGCGAGCACCGTCGATGTAGAGCTTGAGGTCATGCTTTTGGCAGATGTCCTTGATCTCGGTTAGCTCTTTTTTACTATATAATGTCCCGAATTCGGTTGGCTGGGACAGGTAGACCATCCCTGGCATGACCATGTGGTCCTTGTTGCCGTCGTTTTCAAAAGTCTCCATGTAGTCTTGCAGATTTTTGGCAGAAATCTTTCCGTCACGGCTTGGCAGAGTCAGGACCTTGTGACCGGTAATTTCGATGGCGCCAGCTTCATGGACGGCAACGTGGCCGGTGTCAGCGGCGATCACGCCTTGGTAGCAGGCTAAAAGGGCGGCGATGACCACCTGGTTGGTCTGGGTGCCGCCGATCAGGAATTCGACTTCGGCGTGGGGAGCTTCGATTGCTTGGCGGATCTTGTTTTTGGCACGATTAGTAATTTCGTCAGTGCCGTAACCAGCAAAGTTTTGGCCTTGGCTGGCAGCGAGGGCTTGGATAATTTGCTCGCAAGCTGTTTCTTGATAGTCACAAGCGAGCATGATGGGTTCGTGGTTCATTTAGGTATCTCTTTTCTTTATCGATTTGTTAAAAATATTGTACGATCATTTTTATGATGAGACAAACGGCTAAATGGTATAGTAGATATGATGACTCGTCATAGATGACCAGAAAGGACAAAAATCATGGAAATTAATAAATGCCGTGCCTTTATCGCCTCTGCCGACACCGGGAGCTTCACTGCTGCCGGGCAAAAACTTGGCTATACCCAGTCCGGCATTACCCGGATGATCAATAGTTTAGAAGCAGAACTTGGCTTTGACCTTTTTAACCGGCAAAAAAGTGGGGTAACCCTCACAGCTAATGGTCGGCAAATCCTTCCCGCCATCCGCCAGCTAGTCAAGGCTAGCCAACTAGCCGAAGAAGTCGGCAGTGAAATTCGCGGCGTTAAAAGTGGGACGATTGCACTAGGATGCTACTTCAGCTTTGCCGCTATCCTTTTGCCCCAGCTCCTTAAGGAATTTGAGGAAAAATACCCCGGCATCCAAGTTAACGTGGAAGAAGGTGGCAACAGCGAGATTCGCTCCTGGCTGGCTAGTGGCCAGATCGACCTGGCAATCTGCGCTAAGCCTAGTGATCACAAGCTCAATTGGCAGCTGCTGTTTAAAGACCGCTTAGTTGCCTGGCTGCCTACAACGCATCCCTTGGCAAAGGCCGATGCTTACCCGGTTGACCGTCTGGCCAATGAAGACTTCATCCACACCCTCCCCAATAAAGACACCGACCAAGACCGCTTGATCAAAGAAGCCGGTCTCACCCTCAAGGAAAAGTACACGACCCGGGACGGCTTTACCACCTACAATATGGTGGAAGCAGGTCTGGGCATCAGCGTCAACCAGGAACTGATTTCCAAAAAGTGGCAGGGCCAGGTCGCCGAAGTGCCGCTGGAACCTGCCTTTTACGTTGATATGGGGATCCTGTTGCCCAAAAATCCTCCGTCACCCGCGGTTAAAACCTTTGCGGACTTCATCCAAGACAAGTTCTAAAATACAAAAGATTTTTTCTTAAATCCCTTGACTTAAAGTTAACTTTAAGTGTTATCTTGTACTTGTAAGCGAAAACAAATGTAAGTAATGCAGCAAGACGAGGTAAGAAATGAGTAAGCAAATTCAAAATGCCTACTTTGAGGGCGAGCGCAGCCTGTATGGTGCCAAAGACACGGAAATCACTAGCTGCGTCTTTGGCAATGGCGAATCCCCCTTAAAAGAAGGACAAAGACTTAAAATCAACGATACGATTTTTACCTACAAATACCCGCTTTGGTACTGCAACGATGTCGAGGTTGAGGGTGGAGTCTTAGAAACCATGGCCCGGTCTGGCATCTGGCACAGTCAGAATTTGACATTTCATGGGACTTCTTTCCAGGCACCCAAGCTGTTTAGACGGTGCAAAGCGGTCAAGCTAGACCAGGTTTACTTTGCCAATGCCGAAGAAACCCTGTGGACCTGCGACGGCGTTGAAATTAAGAACAGCCAGGCCCGAGGCGACTACTTTGGCAAGGATAGTCAAAATGTTTACCTTGAAAATGTGACGATCGTCGGCAATTACGCCTTTGATGGCGGAAAAAATTTGAGGCACATCACTGCCGCTTCGTGACCAAGGACAATTTCTGGAACTGCGAAAACGTGACGATCTACGATTCTGTCCTAGACGACGAATACCTGGCTTGGAATAGCCAAAACGTGACCCTAATTAACTGCACTATTCGCTCTAGTCAGGGGCTCAATTACATCGACCACCTAACGATGAAGAACTGCAAGCTCTTAGACAGTGACCTAGTCTTTGAATATGGTGAAAATCTCGACGTTGAAATTACTACGCCGATCGACAGCGTCAAGAACCCAATTTCTGGCAAAATTGCGGCGCCAGAAATCCGCCGCTTGATTATGGACCCAGAAAAAATCAATCCTGAAAAAACTGAAATTGTCTGTCCGAAGATTGGCGAGCGCGCCGACTTGTCTGACCAAAATCAAGAGCCATCTGTCCGTAAAAGCGGGGTGGATGACTAATGGCAGAAATAAGATATGATTTTGAAACCCTGCCTAACCGCCCAAGCAATTCAGTTAAGTGGGGAAATTTAAAAGCAGGCGAACTGCCTATGTGGATCGCTGAAATGGACTTTTTAACAGCGCCGGAAATCCTGGACACCATGCGGGAAAAAATCGCTGTTGGCGCCTTTGGCTATGAGGACATTCCTGATGACTACTTTGAGGCCATCGCTGACTGGGAAGAAAAAGCGCATGGGGCAAGACCTGAAGAAGCCTGGTGCCAGTATGTGACCGGCGTGGTCCCAGCCATTTCCTCCATCGTCCGCAGCGTAACCAAGCCGGGGGACTATGTCCTGACACAAGCTCCGGTCTACGACATTTTTTACCATTCAATCGAAAATAATGGTCGCCAGACGATCTCTAGTGACCTAGTCTACGATAGCGTAAAAAGGCAATACCGAGTCGACTGGGATGACCTAGAAGACAAGCTGGTCGATCCTTTGACCAAGCTTTTCATCTTCTGTAACCCGCACAACCCGGTAGGCTACGTTTGGACTAAAGATGAAGTGCAAAAGATCGCGGACCTCTGCGCTAAATACCACGTAGTCCTGTTGTCAGACGAAATTCACGCGGATTTAGTGCTCAGAGGGATTACGGCAACGCCAGCTTTTTCAGTCAATGGTCTAGCCCAAGACTGGGTGATCACGCTGGTTTCGCCAAGCAAGACTTTTAACCTGGCAGCCCTTCACGCGGCTTGCGCCATCATCCCGAACCGCTTTTTACGAGAGACTGTAACGCGGGGCTTTAACCAAGAAGAAATTGCTGAGCCAAACCTCTTGGCTATCCCCGCCACGATCGCGGCTTACCGGCAGGGCGGGGCATGGCTAAACGAATTGAAAGAGGTCCTAAGGGGCAACTACGACACGGTCAAAAGTCTTTTGGTCAAAATCCCAGAAGTCAAGCTGGTTGAATCAACGGCAACTTACCTGCTTTGGCTGGATATTTCAGAACTTGGCACAAGCAGTCGGGAATTCACGGATTTCCTCAGAAAAGAAACCGGTCTGGTCCTATCGCCTGGCGGGGTCTACCGGGGCAATGGCGACCAGTTTGTCCGGATGAACATTGCTGCGCCAAAGCGGCTAGTCGAAGATGGAATGGGCCGGCTGATTGACGGCGTTAACCTGTTTATTGATTCGAGGTGATAATCATGGCTGAAGAAAAAAAGCAGACTGAAGAAACTAAGGAAAAGCAGGATAAAGAAGAAAAGACTTTTACCATTTCCCAAGTAGCGGAAATGATGAACGTTGTTCCTTCAACTTTGCGCTACTATGACAAAGAAGGTCTTTTGCCCAACGTTAAGCGGGTCAACGGTATTCGGATTTTTGAAGTCAAAGATTTCCGCTGGCTGAAGGTCTTGACCTGCCTGAAAAATACGGGGATGCCGATCAGGCGGATCAAGGAGTACGCCAAGCTGGCGCAAGAAGGCGACAAGACCATCGAGGAACGCTACCAGCTGATCAAGGACCAGCGCCAGTCGGTCTTAGACCAGATTGACCAGCTCAACTACTACATGAAGGAACTAGACTACAAGGAATGGTATTACGAAACTGCCATGAAACTGGGCAGCGAGGAGCCACTGCTTGAAAAAAGGCATCCTAGCATCGATGATCTTGACGAAGTACCAGAAAAACTAGATGTCGAAGAATTAATGAAAGAAAGGAAACACAGCAATGGTTAAGCAAACTGCAGGCAGAGATCAATTAGGCGAATTCGCACCAAAATTCGCGCAGCTGAATGACGACGTTTTATTTGGGGAAGTTTGGTCTAGAGAAGGGCAATTGCCGCTCAAGACCCGGAGCATCGTGACCATCACTGCCCTCATCAGCAAGGGCATTACCGACAACTCTCTTAAGTACCACTTGCTGACGGCTAAAAAGAATGGCGTTTCGAAGAGCGAAATGGCGGAAATTCTGACACATATAGCCTTTTACGCAGGCTGGCCAAATGCTTGGGCTGCCTTTAACTTGGCCAAGGAAGTTTACGGCGACGACGAAAAGTCCGGTCACGGCGGCTTCTTTGGGATTGGCGCGCCAAACGATGGCTACGCCCAATACTTTACTGGTCAGTCTTACTTGAACCCAGTGACTAAGGAAGGCGATCCGCTCCAGATTCATAATGTCACCTTTGAACCGGGATGCATCAACCATTGGCACGTTCACCATGCGTCAAAAGGCGGCGGTCAAGTCTTGATCGGCGTTGAAGGGGAAGGCTGGTGCCAAATTGAAGGGCAAGACCCAATCAAGATGACCCCAGGCACTATTGTAGAAGTTCCGGCAAACGCCAAGCACTGGCACGGTGCAAGCAAGAACAGCTGGTTTAGTCACCTGGCCTTCATGATTCCAGGCGAAGACATGTCAAACGAATGGCTGGAGCCGGTTGACGAAGACTTCTACAACAGCCTAGACTAGTTTTTAAAAAATCGAAGAATTGTTACAATAGACTTGTCATCTTTTGACAAGTCTATTTTTGGGAGGAAAAAAGAAAATGCTCTACCAGCAAAGCGAGCGCTTGAGCCATCTGGCTGATGTTTAGGGTATAATGGGAGTAATAAATATAACTTGATAGGAAGGTTTATCCATGTTCTTCTTCTTTCTTGAGCCAATCTTGGTTTACAACTGGCTCTTAATTTTGGCGGCGATCATCCCTGCCATCTTTTTGATGGTCAAGGTCTACCGGTCTGACCGGCTGGAGCCAGAAAGTCCCTATATTTTGCGCTTAATGGTCACTGGCGGTATCTGGTCCGCTGTATTAGCCGGGGTCTTAGAATGGATCGGTAACGGGATTTTGACCAGTTTTGTCTCGCAAAAAAGCGACCTCTACAACATCATCATGTACTTTGTCATCGTCGGTTTCAGTGAGGAGGGCAGCAAGTATTTTTTCTTGAAAAGACGGTCCTGGTTCAGCCAGGAATTCAACTGCCAGTATGACGGCGTGGTTTATGCAGTCTTTGTGGCTCTGGGCTTTGCCCTTTGGGAAAATATCTCCTATGTCCTGATGTATGGCTTCTCAACCGCCCTGGTCCGTGCCGTAACCGCTATTCCAGGCCATGCCTGCTTTGGCGTCTTTATGGGGATCTTCTACGGCCTAGCGCGCGGCAATGCCTACCTGGGCAAGGAAATCCGCTCCAAGTTCGACCGGATCCTGGCTATCGTTATTCCAGCCCTCATCCACGGGGCCTACGACTACATTGCCTCACTTAATTCAGCCAGTGGGCAGTGGATCTTCCTGGCTTTTATCGCCGTTTTATTCTTCATTTCCTTCCGTTTGGTCACCAAGATGTCGAAAAACGACAAGTACTTTGAAATCGATCGGCGAAACTTTAGATTTTAATCATGCAAAAGCTGTCTGACAAGACAGCTTTTATTTTTTTGCTATCATTCCAATTAGTACCTACCAATTTAAAACTTAGCATAACCAATTTTTAAAAAGGTCTTGCATAATTTTTGAACTGGTCTAAAATGATAAGTACATTGAACAAATGACAAAATCATGAGAGGAGAGAGATCATTGACTCAAGCATACTTAAACTACGTCAATGGCGAATGGAAGGATTCTGAAGATCACATCGAAATCTTCAACCCAGCCAACGGAGAATCTCTGGGCACGATCCCAGCCATGTCCCACGAAGACGTTGACTATGTCATGGCCAGTGCCAAGAAGGCTTTCCCTGCTTGGCGGGCCTTGTCATACGCAGAACGGGCAAAATATTTGGAAAAGGCAGCTGATATCCTTTACCGGGATGCTGAAAAGATCGGCTCAACCTTGTCTAAGGAAATCGCTAAGGGCTTAAAGAGCGCCATCGGCGAAGTGACCAGAACCGCGGAAATCGTGGACTACACGGCCAAGGTCGGCGTAACCATGGACGGCGAGGTCATGGAAGGCGGCAACTTTGACCCTGCAAGCAAGAACCGGATCGCGGTTGTTCGCCGGGAACCAGTTGGCCTGGTTTTGGCTATTTCCCCATTCAACTACCCAGTTAACCTGGCTGGCTCTAAGATTGCTCCAGCCTTGATGGGCGGGAACGTTGTAGCCTTTAAGCCACCAACACAAGGGTCAATCTCAGGTCTCCTTTTGGCCAAGGCCTTTGCTGAAAGTGGCCTGCCAGCTGGCGTCTTCAACACCATTACCGGTAGAGGGCGCGTGATTGGCGACTACATCGTTGAACACCCAGCCGTGAACTTCATCAACTTTACTGGTTCAAGTGCTGTTGGCAAGAATATCGGCAAGTTGGCCGGGATGCGGCCAATTATGCTGGAACTGGGCGGCAAGGACGCAGCCATCGTCTTAGAAGATGCTGACCTTGACCTAGCAGCCAAGAACATTGTAGCCGGCGCCTTTGGCTACTCTGGTCAGCGCTGCACCGCGGTTAAGCGGGTCCTGGTCATGGACAGCGTAGCTGATGAATTGGTCGGCAAGGTAACTGACCTTGTTAAGGGCCTGACTGTGGGCATGCCAGAAGACAACGCCGACATTACGCCTTTGATCAACACCAAGTCAGCCGACTACGTGCAAGGCCTGATTGAAGAAGCCAAGGAAAAGGGCGCTAAGCCACTCTTTGACTTCAAGCGGGAAGGCAACTTGCTCTACCCAATGGTCTTTGATAACGTCACGACTGACATGCGCCTTGCCTGGGAAGAACCATTTGGCCCAGTTTTGCCATTTATCCGTGTCAAGAGCGTAGAAGAAGCCGTCGAAATTGCCAACAAGTCTGAATACGGCTTGCAAAGCTCCGTCTTCACCCGCAACTTCCCACGTGCCTTTGGCATCGCTGAAAAGCTGGAAGTGGGCACGGTCCACATCAACAACAAGACCCAACGTGGTCCTGACAACTTCCCATTCTTGGGTGTGAAGGACTCAGGTGCCGGCGTTCAAGGCGTGAAGTACTCCATTCAAGCCATGACTAAAGTCAAGAGCGTGGTTTACGCCATCGACGAAATGTAAATAATGACAAAAAAGAAAATTAGAAGTCTTCCATAAGGCTTCTAATTTTTTTGTTAGCTTTTTTTCAAAAAGAGTGTTACATTTAATAGGACTTATTTTTTACAAGTTTAAAGGTTTAGAAAACAGGAGGGCAAGCCATGCCAATCACCTTAGACAAAAGATTAGCTGCAGTCGATCGCTTGAGGCAGGAGAACATTTTTGTCATGGAATCTGAACGCGCCATGACCCAGAACATCCGGCCGTTGAAGATTCTGGTGGTTAACCTGATGCCTAAGAAGATGAACACGGAAGTGCATATCCTCCGCCACCTGGCCAACACCCCCTTGCAGCTGGAAGTGGAATTTCTCTACATGGCTACCCATATATCCAAAAATACCTCAAACGAATACCTGCAAAACTACTACCGGACCTTTGAGGACATCAAGGACAAGCGCTACGACGGGATGATTATTACGGGGGCCCCGGTTGAAAAATTGCCTTTTGATCAAGTCGATTATTGGGCTGAACTCAGTGACCTGATGGAGTGGTCCAAGACTCATGTCTTCTCTAGCCTCCACCTTTGCTGGGGCGCCCAAGCCGGGCTTTACTACCACTACGGGGTTGACAAGCAGCCGCTAAAGGCCAAATTGTCTGGCATTTATGAACAGGATTTGGTGACGCCCAGCCTTTTAACCCGCGGCTTTGATGATTCCTACAAGTGTCCGCACTCCCGCTATACCACGATTTACCCCGACCAGTTGGCTGATACTGGCCTAGACATCCTGGCCTCGGGCAAGGAAGTAGGCGTGGCGATTGCGGCAACTCCTGATATGCGGCAGATTTTTTCCTTTGGCCACTTTGAATATACTAGGGACACCCTGGCTGAAGAATACTTCCGGGACCAAAAGGCAGGGATCAACCCGCAGCTGCCGGTCAACTACTTCCCAGACGACGACCCAGAAAAGAAGCCCAAGCTCACTTGGAGCCTAGCCGCTTCGACCTTTTTCTCTAACTGGATCAACTACGCCGTTTACCAGGAAACCCCATACGACCTGGCGGATTTGCACTAGTTTTGCGATTGTTTTTTTAATTAAGGAGCTTAACAATTTTAGCTTTTTTGTCAAAAAACTTTACTTAATTAGAAGATGAAAAAGTTGAATGCTTGCCAAAATTCTTTTTACTAAAAGGTGCTATACTATAATTATGAAAAGGCTTTTATTGACTTTCAGATTTTGAGCAAAGAAGGTTGATTAAGATGGCAAGCATGAAGAAAATCGTAGAAGCTGAAACCATGGCCGCAAATGGCGTTGACCAAGAGATGGTGAAGTTGGCCACCGGGATGGGCAAGCCAATGCCAGTTCAGCTTTCTAAGGCCGAAGAAGCAAAAGAAGCTACCAAGGACATGCTCTTAGCCAACGGCGTTGACGAAGAGATGGCAGAATTAGCTTCTGAAAGCTAATACAATACAGCTAAATACCGATCGAAAACAGACTAGCATAGCTAGCCTGTTTTTTCTTAAAAAAGTCTATAAAAAGCCCGCAATGGCGGAATCTTTGCTATAGTGAATCATAGTGCTAACTACCTAAACGGCGGGTAAAATGGTAAAATCTAGCTTGAGGTATAACTGATGACAGAATTTATTGAAAAGATCAAGGACTTGGGGAAGGCTTTTACGGACCCCGAAATCGCCCGGCAGGTATCAGAAATCGAGCTGCTCGATTCAATCGTCCGGGGCCAGCGACTCCTGGCCTCAGCACCCGGCAAACTGGGCTTAAGCGACCGGAAAATGGGCGAGCTCAGCTGGAAAATGAGCGACGAAGACTACAGCCGGCTCAAGACCTTGAACAAGCTTTTTAATAACGTCCGCCAGTATCTGTCTTTGCAATATGGTATTTGGTCGGTGCCTAACTTTGAAACGGCCAATTTACTAAAGGAAGAACTGGGCGTCGAAACGGCGCTGGAGGTCATGGCCGGCAATGCTTACTGGTCAAAGGCGCTCTCAGACGCCGGCGTCCAGGTCTGGGCGACCGACAGCCTAGAGTGGGCCAAGACCTCGCAGACGGGCTCAGCGCCCTTTTACCGGGTGGAGGATCTGCCAGCTGACCAAGCCGTGAAAAAGTACGCGACCGTTGACCTGATTTTGTGCTCTTGGGCACCTAATTTTGGCCAAGCCGATCTCGACTTGATCCAGGCCCGGCAGTATTACGCTCCGCGTGCTAAGCTGATTTTTATCGGAGAGAAAAATGGGGCTACCAACTCGCCAGAATTTTGGCAAAAAACCAAATTCGTGAAGTCGGATGCCCTGAAAAAGATCAACCGCAGCTTTAAGTCTTACGACTTTATCAAGGAACAAATTTTTGAGGTGAAGCAATGAAATGGCGCAAATTGCTGGTCTTAATCGGGACCTTCCTGCTTTTTCTCGGCGTGGGTACGGTCTGCTCCAACATGCAGTCGCAGCTGGCTGACCAGATTCTCCAGTCACGCGGGATGAGCATGGAATCGCGGATCGTCAAGGCTAAGAAGAGCCAGAAGATCTCGACTTTCATCAAGTGGCTGAAAAAGGAATTCCCTAAAGAAAGCATTCAGCTGCAGCTGAAAAATAAGCAAGATCCGCACCAAATCTTGATCTGGGCCCAAAAGCGGGATCTCGACTACTTCCCGGTGTCCTCGGGGCGCTTTTTCTCAGAAGACGACTTTGAAAGTCGGGTAACCCTAGCGGCCATTTCTCCAGCTGCGGATGCGGCCGTGATTCGGACCCAGGGCAACAGCTACCTGAATTTAGACGACAGCTACTATAGCGTCGTCGGAACCTTGAAGTCAGTTCCCTACCAAAACAGTAAATCTTATTACCTGACGACCGGAGAAAAGCAGGCGACGGCTAGCGGCGACTTAAAGAATTACACGATCTACGTTGATGCCAGTTCCGCCACGATCACGAATATTGCCGATCACCTGGGCAGCTATTCTTACTGGCCAGACTATGTGAAGCGGAACCGGCAAAGACGGTTGACTCTGCTCATGCCAGAAGCGATTTTGATTACCTTTATGGAAGGCTTTGGCATCTTGCTGGTTGGCCTTTACGCCTATCTGACCTTCAAGGGAGCTGAGATGAGCCACGTGAAAGGCGAGCTTTTGACCAACCTGGTCTTGAACAAGAGCGGCCGCTTTATGGTCTTTTTGATTCTGGAATCTTTTGGGGCATACTACTTTTTGATCTGGAAGGCCTACTTTGGCAACCGGACGGCGCTAGGGCTGCTTTTAGCCGGAACGACGGTAATCGAGCTGATTACCTATGCAGCCTTGCTGATCTACTTTATTAGAAAAATGAGGATGGTAAATGATGGAAATCCCAGTTGAGTTTAAGGAAAAGTTTACGGGCCTACTCGGCGAAGAAGAAGCCGAGAGGCTTTTTTCCGCTTTAATGGAGCCAAGCAAAAAGGCTTACCGGGTCAACACCCTGAAAGACGGATCCAAGGTGACCTATCCGCTGGAATCGCCGGTGCCTGGCATCCCTAGCGCTTACTATGGGGAAATCTCCGGCAAGGACCCGGAATGGGTCAGCGGCAGCGTTTATTCACAAGACCCCGCAGCCATGTTCCCGGCGCAGTTGACGGCGGTCCGCCCCGGTGACAAGGTGTTAGACCTGTGCGCAGCACCTGGCGGCAAGAGTACGGCTTTAGCAGAGAAATTGGCAGGTGAGGGTTTACTAGTTGCTAACGAAATCTCTCCCTCCCGGGCCAAGATCCTGCGAGAAAACTTGGAGCGCTGGGGCGTGGGCAATGCTTTGGTAACCAGTGCTTCGCCGGACAAACTGAGTCCTGTTTTCTCGGAATTTTTTGACGAAATCTTAGTCGACGCGCCATGCAGCGGGGAAGGGATGTTTCGCAAGAGCGAGGATGCGGTTAAGTACTGGAGCCAGGAAAACGTGGAGTTATGCGCGGCTCGGCAAAAGGAGATTTTGACAGAAGCAGTCAAGATGCTGAAGCCAGGCGGGCAGCTGGTCTATTCCACTTGTACTTTTTCGCCAGAAGAAGACGAGGAGATCGTGTCTTGGCTGCTGGAACAAGGCTTCACGGTGAACCCGGTGGACCTAGAGGGCGTGCCGCACGCAGCCGGCCGGCCTGACTGGGGCAACGGGGATGAGAGCCTGGTCAACTGCGCCCGCTTTTGGCCACAAGACGGCCTGGGCGAAGGGCAATTTGCGGCGTCCTTGACCAAGCCGGGGACGGCGGCCGATGCGCCTGCGGCCGATCCGGTTAGGAAAAAGAAGGTTAAGGCCAAGGACCGGAAAAAAGGGCGCGGCGCTAGTCCGGAGCGGCCAAGCAAGGAAGAGGTCGGCTATATTGAAGCGGCCTTGGCTGGCTTTGCCTGGCCAAAGGCGATCAATTTTGGGCGGGACTTGCTGAAGAGCAACGACCACGTCTTTTTGCCAGCGATCGACCCGAGTGCGGTGGCCGGCGTGAAGATCTTGAACAACGGCCTGGAGCTGGGGATGCTGAAGAAAAAGCGCTTTGAGCCGAGCCACCAGCTGGCGGAATGGTTGGGGCAAGTGGCACAAGACAAGGTCGTGGACCTGGACGAAGCGGCCTACGAGCGCTACCTCCACGGGGAAAGCGTGCAAGTGGAGAGCGGCTTATCCGGCTTTGTCCTGGTGGCGCGCCGCGGCATGGTGTTTAGTTTCGGCAAGCTGGCCAAGGGGCAGCTGAAGAACTACTATCCAAAGGGATTAAGACAATAGGTACAAGCCCGGCTCTGCCGGGCTTTTTCGTTTACTAGCTGCGAGGTTGCTGTGTTGTGTTTTGCCCCCCAAAGTATGTCAACCGAGCAGGATTTTGGTGAAAAATGCCCCCGAAGTATGTCAACCGAGCAGGATTTTGGCGAAAATTGCCCCCGAAGTATGTCAACCGGGTTGGATTTTGATGAAATATGCCCCCAAAGTATGTCAACCGGTCTGGATTTTGGTGAAAATTGCCCCCAAAGTATGTCAACCGAGCTGGAATTTGGCGAAATATGCCCCCAAAGTATGTCAACCGAGCTGGAATTTGGCGAAATATGCCCCCGAAGTATGTCAACCGGTCTGGATTTTGCCAAAAATTGCCCCCGAAGTATGTCAACCGGTCTGGATTTTGCCAAAAATTGCCCCCGAAGTA
>NZ_JBJFHB010000045.1:20322-35952 GCF_051893255.1 Lactobacillus sp.
TGCTAACCGAGTTCGGTTGAGTCAACTCGGGGGCTGATAATCGAGAAAAAGCGCCCGGTTGAGTCAACTCGGGGGCGAAAAATCGAGAAAAAGCGCCCGGTTGAGTCAACTCGGGGGCAAAATAGCGAGAAAAATGACCCGGTTGAGTCAACTCGGGGGCGAAAAATCGAGAAAAAGAGCTTGGTTGAGTCAACTTGGGGGCAAAAAAACGGAAAAATAGGTCCGGTTGAGTCAACTTGGGGGCGAAAAAGCGGGAAAATGGGTCCGGTTGAGTCAACTTGGGGGGCGATCCTCCAACGTCTAATCTGAGCTAATTGGTCGTACACTAATGCAAACTGAACTAAGATAGGATTTGTAACAAGGTGTTTTTACAAAAAGGAGAAAAAATGACAAAAGCAGCAATCGTTGGTTGTTCTAACTCATTAAAAGAAGAATACCTACCAGTCGTTGACAAGTTGGCAGACCTACTATCAGGCTACGGCCTCGAAGTCGAAGTTAGCCGGTACCTGACAGACACGCCACCAGGCCTGGGGAAGCGGCGGGCAAGGGAGCTAACTGGTTTTTTCAACGATCCTGAAGTTAAGCATATATTTGACATCTCAGGTGGCGACCTCGCCAACACGGTTTTGGGCAACCTGGACCTAGGCCAAATCAAAGAGAGCCAGGCGACTTTTTACGGGTACAGCGACCTGACCACCATCTTGACGGCGCTGGCTAAGAACGGCAACAAGGCTGTTAACTTCCAGGTGCGGAACTGCCTAGACAATCCTGACTTGGTGGAATCTGGCTATTTGCAAAAAGTTTTGGATGGCCAGATTTCAACCGCAGACTTAGACGTGACCTTTGTGCGCGGGACGGAGATGCAGGGTCCGGTTTATGGCGGCAACCTGCGCTGCCTTTTAAAATTAGCCGGGACCAAAAATTGGCCAGACCTTAACGGTGCCATCCTCTTACTTGAGGGACTGCACGGCAAGCCAGAGCTGATTACGTCGCTGCTTGAGCAGTGCCGGGAGATGGGGCTCTTTGACCAAGTCAACGGGATCTTGCTTGGGACATTTTCCGAGCTTGAGAACATGGGGCAGGAAAACGTGGTGGTCGACTACCTGGAAGAAGTAACTCCAGGGGATTTGCCGATTGCCAAGACGCCGTTTGTCGGCCACAAGACTAACGCCCACGCGATTCGCCTAGGCATACCAGTAGAATTTTGACATCCAACCAGCCTAGACATATAATAAAAGTATAAAAGCGGTTACTGAATCCTTTTATTAGGAAACGGGTGATCAAAATGCTAAGCGAGAAAATTATTGATTTGATCGTGTGTTTTGTTGCTTTTATTGTATTTGCGATTTTTGTATCCATGTACCCAGAGGACATGATCGCCTTGCTCATTGCGACGGTAATTTTGATTGCCATCTACGTGGTAGCCAAGGAACTGATCAAGGACTGGGCAAGACATAATCATCGTTTAGGATTTTAGTAGCCGTGAAGGACGCCGCAGTTAGCGCGTCCTTTTTCTATGAAGAGAGGAAAACATGTTAGCTAACGAGAAACTATTTGAGCAATTGGAAGAGAGCTTACGAGAAAAAGGGAAGATACAGGCTTTTGAGAAAGAAAATGGTCCAATCACTGGCCGGATGATGATAATGCCGGTTGATCTTCCAGATGATATTGATATCAAAAAGATTCCCGACAAAAAGCCGGTTGCTTTCGAGGCGACTTTTGACTTTTATAATGTTGCAATTGGTATTGCTCTTTATCCAGATCTGAGGCAAGTAGCTAGCAAAATTTGGGTTACACCACAAACTGATAACCCTGACGATCCTGATGAGGCCTGGGTCGAGTTCTTTGTTCAAACCCTGGCTCAGAGTATTGATGAGGATGGCAACTTTGGCTATCCGATCTATTCTTTCGTCAATGACACGTCAGACATGACAGTAGTACCAACACTGGATAAGTAGAAAAAGGACGTACGAGCTGTACGTCCTTTTCTTTGGCTTTGGATATGATGTTGAAAAAATGAAAGGCAGCCGTTGAGATGCTTTCTAGGCTTGAGTATGGAAAGTATATTGTCCTAATGGATCGCGGATATCTATCCTTCAATATGATCCAGCACTGCAACGTAAATCCCTTAACTTAATGACATTGGTCACCAGCAATGGCTTTTTTATTCTTGATATGAGGCAACCCCCCGCTTGAGCCGATCAAGCCCGTCTTTGACTGAAGCCAGCGGACAGGCCAAGTTGATCCGAATGAAGGAAGAACCCTGACCCCGGTAGATGTTGCCAGCAGAAACGATCAATCCCGTCGCTGCCCGCAGGTGGCCGACCAGCCGGCTGGCATCGCTGGCAACTTGGGAAATGTCAACCCATAGCAGATAGGTTGCCGTTCCCTTAATCACTTTGATGCTTGGCAGCTCGTCTTTGATGAAGGACTCGGCATAGGTAAAGTTTTCCTGCAGCTGTCCTTTGAGCTGCTTCAGCCATTCACCGCCTTCCTCATAGGCCGCGATCGTTGCCGGCACTGACAAAATATTCGGTTCAGCCAATTCCTCGCTGTTGAAGCCGCGGTTGACGATCGCGCGCAGATTTTCATCGGGAATGATGGCGGTTGCCGCGTGCAAGGCCGCGACATTGAAGGTCTTGCTTGGCGATGTCAAGGAGATAACGCTGCTTCTAGCTGGCCCTGTCACTGAAAAGGCTGGCGTCATGTCCCGCCCTTCTCTGACCAGATCGCCGTGAATTTCATCGGATACGAGCACGACGTGGTGCTGGTGGCAAAGATCGGCAATTCGCTGCACCTCTTCTTTGGTCCAAACATAGCCGATCGGATTGTGGGGGTTGCAGAAGATCATCAGCGTGGTCAGAGGATCGGCCAGCTTCTTTTCCAGATCGGTCCAGTCAACTCGATATTCCTGCTTGTCCACGTCATATTGTAAGTCGCTAGAGAGCACGCGGCGGCCATTATTCTCAATTGAATTATAAAAAATATTGTAGACCGGCTCTTGCACCAGAACCTGGTCGCCCAGGTGGGCAATCCGGCGCACAATTGAAGAAATCGCTGGAACGACGCCGGTGACATAGATTTCCCATTCTTCCTTGGGCCGCACGCCATGCTGCTTCTCTTGCCAGTCAGCAACGGCCTGGAAGTATTCGCTTGGCAGGTCTTCATAGCCAAAGGCCCCAGTTTCCAGTTTCCTTCGCATGGCCGCGAGAATTTCTGGCGCGGTCGCGAAGTCCATATCCGCAATCCACATTGGCAATTCGCCCGGCCGCAGGTTGCCCCACTTGATGGAATTCCGCTCCCTGACCGGCACAGTCATAAAATCGTACTTGTTCATTTTGTCTCCCTTCAGAAGTCAGCGCAACGCTTCCTGGTTCAGATCGGATGCCGCGATCCGCTCACCAATCTTTTCGCACTCAATCACGGTCTTTTCAGGAATAATCTTGTTTTCGTCCATGATCAGCTGACCAATCTCGGGAACCTTGATCCGCCCGGAAACAGGATTCTTGATGCTTAAGACAGGCGCGGTCAATTCGACGTTCAAACCACTGACATATTCAAAGACCAGGTCAGAATCAATCAAGCGGCAGTTGATCATGGTTAAGCCGTCAAGGTAGTTCAAGCCTTGGTCAGAGCGGATGGTGCAGTTGATCAAGGTCAAATTCTTGGTGTTCCAGGCCAGGTATTCCCCATCCAAGACGGAGTCGTAGATCGTGACATTTTCACAGTTCCAGAAATTGTCTTTGGTTACAAAGGTGCAGTGGTGAGCTTCGATGTTTCTTGCACCGTCAAAGGCATAGTTGCCAATGATGGAAACGTGGTCCAAGTAGATGTTCGCGGAGTCTTTGCCAAAGTAGTTGCCATTGATCTGAGTATTGGTAATCCGGATGTCCTTGCAGGTCCACATGGTTTCTTCAGCATCCCCGAAGTGGACGTGGTCCAAAGTCACCCCTTGGCAGCGGCGAAAGAGCTTGGGAGCCTGGAGGGCAGAGTTGGCAATCTTGATGTTCTTGGTATACCAAATGCCAGACCGGGCCATGGTTTCAAAAGTTGTCTGCTCCACGCTTACGTTCTCGCTATACCAAAGGGGATACTTGTAAGTAAACACGGAATCAGTCAAGTGAACATCGCGGCTCTCTTTAAGCGGAGATTCGCCCTTGCCAAACACGCAATTCTTGATCTCAAGGTCATTGGCAGCAAAAAGGATTCTTTCGCCTTCAAAATACTTGTTCTTAAACTTGGTCGTCATTTTTATTCCTTCTTTATCAGCAGCAATTCTGTCTATATTACTAAGTTTATGCTTTTGCCAGCTTCTTGTAAAAAATATGTTCCAGCGAAAAACAAAAAAATCGCGGAACAATCTCGCGATTTAAACTTGCCTGCCTTTGCCGCTATGCCTGAAGGACAACCAGCTGGCGGCCGCCGAGCTTGCCTTTGAGCAGCTGCTTGACCAGCTTCTTGGCGCTGGTTTCCGAGCTGGTCAAGATGCCGGCCTTAATGGCCGCTGCTTGTGCCCGCTTAAGGGCTGCCTTTTCGGCCTTGGTCACGTCTTCCTTTTGACTCCAGTTGAACAGGGCGGCTTTTTGGTCATAGAACTTGATCGATGCCGGATCAATCGCCGCGCTCAAGATCTTGGCCGCGGGCAGGGTCACCGTCACCTTGCTTTGGTCAACTTTGACCTGCACGTCCTTGACCTTGATCCCGGCCTTGAAGTTGGCCGTGTAGACCATGGAAAAGCCCTTCTGGGTAATCAAGGGAATCTCGCCCTGGGTCAGTTTGTATAAGCCAGTGTAGGTATATTTTTCCGTCGACAGCTCGCCGATGTCAGCCAGGCGGCTGGAAATAGACGCTTCTGACACGGTCTCATGGCTGGCCTTTGGCAAATGCTGGCCGATCATCAACAAAGCAACTACGGCGACAAAAGCGAGCAATCCGCGAAATGGCAGACGGAATTTCTGGTCCTTTTTCATATTGCTGCCTCCTTCTAGAGCTGATTAATATTATCAGTCTATGGCTGGCAAATGCAAGCAGCAGGTCTTTTCTTCAGGATTATTTATACTTTTCCTAGCCTGCAGCTTAATTCTAAACGCTGGACAGCCGAGACGCTAATGCCTATAATCGGCTTCATGATATTCATATTTTGCAAAACGCTAGAAAGGAAAAATATAGATGGAAATTCAAGCCTTGCGCTACTTCTACGCCGTAGCCAAAACGGAAAACATGACCAGGGCAGCGGCTCAGCTGCACGTCAGCCAATCGACCATTTCCCGCCAGCTGAAGGCTCTTGAGGAGGAACTGGGTCAGAAACTCTTCATTCGCCACAGCTTCAGCATTGAATTGACGCAGCAGGGGCGGCTGCTCCAAGACCAGGCGCAGGATCTTTTGATGATGGCAGACAAGATCGAGCATGAATTCCGGACTTGGGATGAGGTGGATGGCGGCGACCTTTACCTGGGACTGGCCGAATCCTACCAGATCCGCTGGCTGGCCTCTTGGATCCGCCAATTTAAAGAGCAGTACCCCAAGCTCCACTACCACGTGACCAGCGGCGACCGCGAACAAGTCTATGAGCGCTTGGACCGGGGCGTCCTGGACTTTGGAGTCGTCTGCGAGCAGCCAAATCCAGATAAGTACTCTTACCTGCGCCTGCCTGAGACCGACACCTGGGGGGCAGTCATGCGGTCCGACTCCCCCCTGGCCAAGAAAAAGGCCATCCGGGTTGAGGATCTAGCCGGGCAGCCCCTGTTTGCCTCTGAAGAAGCCTGGGAGCACGACTTGCCAAGCTGGGGGCAGGACAAGATGGCCAGCTTGCAGCTGGAAGGCAGCTTCCGTTTGGCCTATAATGGCTCAATTTTCGTCAGAGAAGGCCTGGGGATCATGCTGACTTTTGACCGCTTAATTGACACCAGTCCTGGCAGCGGGCTGACCTTCGTGCCGCTGGCCCCTAAGCTTGAAGAAAGCCTCTACTTCACCTGGCGCAAGGACGCCACCTTCTCCCCGATCGCGGAGCGCTTCTGCAAATATGTCCTGGAAAAGAAGCAGATGTCCAAGAAAAGAAACGCAGACTGAAATCATTCAGTCTGCGTTTTTTACGTAGCCAAGGCCAAATCGCACCAATTCATTCCCATTTTTTACGTAACCAAAGCTGAATTGCAAGCAAGCTGTCCTTCTAACTTTGTACGGTTAGTGACGCCCGTTTGTGACTATACGTAAACGCTACCTTTCTTTAAGACAAAGCTTATTTTCTTTAAATTTGTTGCAGAGCAAAACATTGTTTGCTTACATTCCTCCCGCTTCTTCTTGCATGGCTTGGCAGAAGGCGAGGACCAGCGGATCATGCTCATCTTTCCGGCAAACCAAGCCGTAACCCAGTCGGACTGGGTAAGCCAAGCGGACGGCCGTTAGTTCAGAGCAAGATCCAAGCGCCACGAAATTTGGCATCACGGTGATCCCCAAACCGGCCTTGACCATTAGATTAACGATCTCAACGTCATTCACGTAGCTGATGTCCAAATCGTCAATGGTTTTGCGAATCTTTTCCTGCAACTTAAGCTGCTCAGGCGGGCACCAGTTGTTGTCCATCAGCAGCATTTTTTGTCCCGCCAAATCAGCCAGCTCTAATTCTTCCAGCTTTGCCAGCGGATGGCCGCTTGGCAAGAGTGCCACGAAATGCCCCTTGAACAGGTCAAAGTACTTCACGTCAGCCAGCTCCGCAATGTCATCCTGCGTTGTGAAGATTACGTCACTGTCGTGGTTGAGCAGGTGGTGCTTAAGTAGATTGTGATCAAAGCCTTCCATAAAGATCTTGCAGTCAGGATCTTTTTGGTGGAAAGCCTGGATCATCCTGGGCAGCACGGCTTGCTCCATCGGTGTATCCGTAATTCCGATGGTCAGGTTGCTCTGCTGGCGGTTGAAAGAATTTCTCGTCCGTTGCAGGGCCTTATTGTAGCTATTGAGCAGGCTTTTGCTGTCGTCGTAAAAAAGCTTGCCATTTTTGGTCAGTTGAACTTCCCGGTGGCTGCGGTAGAAGAGAGTGACGCCGACTTCATCTTCCAAACGCTGAATGATCCGGCTGACCGCGGGCTGGGAGAGGTGCAGGTTTTCCGCGGTTTTGGAATAGTTCAGACTTTCCGCTAAATTGATAAAAACTTCCAAGTGCCTTAAATCCATTTTTTCTCCTTATGCAGAAGCAGTATAACTGATACCAACTATCTATTTCTCAACTCAATCATATCATGCTAAATTAATAGTTGAAAGCGTTCTATTTGTTAAGGAGACAAAAAATGACTAAGACTTACGAAAATGTTGACCAATTGGATGTTAATGCATCTCCTGCATATACAGTTCAAACCGACGTCCTGGTTGTCGGTGCGGGCAATGCCGGCATGGAAGCTGCCGCTGCCGCCAACGAAGCAGGGGCGAAGACCATCCTGATTGAAAAGGAAAAGACCATCAACCTGATGCGGGTTGGGCTCGCCAGCGTTGGCTCCCGGGCACAAAAGGCAGCCGGCGTGACCATCGATAAGCAGGAACTGGTTGAAAGCCTGGCAGCTTTTGCTCAGCACAATGTCGACCAGCGCCTCTTGGAAACCTGGGCTGACAACAGCGGGGCAACCTTGGACTGGCTAGAAGACAAGATCCTTAAGCCGCATGGCGCCCACCTTAGAGCAGAAGCTGATGCTATGGTGACCAGCAAGGCCTACCAGGGCTTCCCAACTGAGAACGATCCAACCTTTGATGACCAAAGCTTCGCTTCTTATGGCGACTGGTTCCTGCAATACCAAGAAGAGCATGGTGTAGATCTGCGTTTTGAAACGACTTTGGTCAAGCTACTTAAGGAAGATGGCCGGGTAACTGGTGCCTTGGTGAAGGACTTGGCAAAAGACGAGTACTACCAAATCTTAGCAGCCAACGGGGTGATCCTGACGACTGGTGGCTACTCCGCGAATGTTGATCTGCTCAAGGAATGGAATCCGCTGGCCTTGAAGAAGAACGTCTACAACGATTCACCTCGCTCAAACGGGGCTGGGATTACTTCGGCCCTGAACGCGGGTGCGATCCGTGATGAAGAGCCAGCCGAAACGATTTTCGACCGGGGGCTGGTGCCAGTTGGCAGAAAGACCGAAGACATGTACTACCAAACCGCAACCTATGACCACTGGCTCTGGATCGGTTCATACCCATTCCTCAAGGTCAACCTGCGCGGTGAGCGTTTTGCTAATGAATCAGTGCCATACCAATTCATCGTCAACGCGGCTGCTAAGGAGCCGGGCTACCTGTATGCCATGATCTGGGACGACGACTATGCTGACAATTTGGAAAAGGTGCACATGCTGGGCTGTGCCCGCTATGGCTTCCCAGGCTACATGAAGGATAAGGAAGCCTTTGTGGCTGACACTGAGCAGCATGTGAAGGATGGCTTGGTCGTTAAAGCTGACACTTTGGCAGAACTGGCTGAAAAACTTGGCCTGCCAGCTGATAAGCTGGAAGAGGCCGTTGCCAACAATAATCAGGCTGTGATTGACCACCAAGACAAGGAATTCGGCAAAGAAAGCTACCGGATTACGCCAATCAAGAAGAAGCCATATTACGGTTGTATTTTGGGTGGGCGGATCCTGTGCACCTTCGATGGCATAAGAATCAACACCAAGATGGAAGTCCTGGATGAAAAGCACGACCCAATCCCTGGCCTTTACGCGGCGGGCAACGATGCGGGTGGCTTCTTCTGGGGCAGCTACAATGACCGGGTGCCAGGCTTAGCTGCCAGTCACGCGCACACCTTTGGCCGCCTGGCTGGTCAAGCGGCTGCTGGGAAGCTTTCGGTTCAAGCTGACCAGCCAGCTGTTCAAGCGGCACCTGTCGTAGATGCCGCTAGTGGCGCAAGTCACTTGTAAGATTAGCAATCAACAAATATTAGGCATATAAGCACGTCTGAATATCAGGCGTGTTTTTTGCATGACAAGTATATCAATAACGGTTATTGTTATTGATTAATCACTATATAATTTAGACTTTGCCAATGTGATAATAAGGTAATTTTTTAAAAAACGGGTGCTATAAAAAATGTTAAAAAGGTAAAGATGAAGCCGTTCAAGTACTGGTTGAGGAGTTTTTCGGCAAGGAATTTGACTGATCAAGGCCGGCTGATTGGCAAATGCGTCTATGAAAACAAG
Source organism: Lactobacillus sp. (assembly GCF_051893255.1). GTDB lineage: Bacteria > Bacillota > Bacilli > Lactobacillales > Lactobacillaceae > Lactobacillus. The sequence continues at coordinate 29,496 of NZ_JBJFHB010000045.1, forward strand.
GGTGATCACTGGATCATCACGACGACTAAGGTAGATCCGGCTTATGACGGACATGGCCTTGGCCGCCAGCTGGTCGACGCCGTCGTGGTTGCAGCCTGGAAGCAGTGTGTCAAGCTGCGGGCAACCTGCTCCTATGCCGTCAAGGTTATGGCAAAGCCAGGATATGAGGATTTACACTAAAAAAAGCATCCCCGCTCCGTAATTTTGCGGAATAGGGATGCTTTTGTGTTCTTATAAGTATTTTTGTGCATTTAAAGCGGCGTTTCTGCCAGAGTAGAAAGCGTAGCCGGCGCAGGTGCCAGGCATGTTTGGACCGTAGGTGTCGCCAGTCAAGCCGCTGGCGTCGTTGCCGGCAGCGTAGAGGCCTGGGATCACCTTGCCCTGGTCATCTTCAACTTCATTGTTGACGTTGACTTTCAAGCCGCCCATGGTGCAGAAGGCACCGATGTTCAGCTTGAAGGCGTAGAACGGACCTTGGTCAACAGCTACCAGGTAGTCAGCGCTCTTGCCGAAGTCTTCGTCTTCGCCCTTAGCGGTGAAGTCGTTGTAGCGTTTGACAGTTACCAGGAGCTGTTCTTTTGGCAGGCCAGTCTGGTCGGCCAGCTCTTCAATCGTGTCCGCCTTGAAAATGAAAGGCTTCTTGGCTGCAACCGCCAGGTCGATTTCTTCAGCCAGCTTGTCCATCTTTTGCCCGCGTTCAACGTAAACGCCTAGGCCCATGAAGTTGCCGTCCTTGGCCATTCTTTCAATCACGCCGGTGTCCAGGATGCTGTAAACCTCGTTTTGGGTGTAAAGGGCGTTGCCAGCGTAGCTGAAGTTGTAGATGACTGATTCATCAACGAAACGCTCACCGTCTTCATTGACCCAAAGTAGGGGCTGCTGGCCGGCAGCGGCGTTCATCTGGCTGCTCATCATCTTGAAGTAAGGTTGGTCTGGATCGTCCAAGTAGCCGCCAAAGAGCATGGCCATGCCAGTGCCGTACTTGCGGGCGCCAACGCTCCAGCCAAGGCGGAGGCCATCGCCAGTACCCTTGCCGCTGGAAACTGGAATCATTCGGCTCAAGTCGTAGTCAGTTTCTTCAGCCATCATTTCCTTATTGTTGAGGTAGCCGCCAGCAGCCAAGACAACCACTTTGGCAGTTATGTCTTCGGTAGTGCCATCCGCTTCGTTTTTGATGGTGATGGTCTTGTTGCCGTCTTCGTTAAGCTTCAAGGCAACAGCCGCGGTCGAGGTCAAGAGTTCGCCACCCAGCTTGCGGAATTTTGGCTCCAGGGCATTGTGGATGGCACCATAGCCAAAGCCCTTGTAGATGTGCCAAGTTGCCTCGCCAGCCCCCATAGCCTGGACGCGTTCAAAAATGACGCCTTCGTCAGCCAGCCACTGCACGTTTTCAGCACTGGCGTCGACGTACTTGCGCCAGATTCTTGAGTCGGCCTTGTACTTGGAGTATTCGACCTCTTCCTTCAAAACCTCGGTGCCGGAAACTTCAATGCCTTTTTCCTTCTGCAGGTAGGAGCCTACGGCGAAGATCCCTTCACTGTAGTTGGCACTGCCGCCAGTAGTGCGGCCTTTCTCCAGCAAGAGGACGCTGGCGCCGTTTTCCCGGGCAGTCAAGGCAGCAGCTTGGCCAGCTGCACCCGAACCTACAACAACTACATCATACTTATCCTTAGCTGAAATCGTCATGATTTTCTCCTTAATAGAATTTACTTAAAACATTACTTACACTTGAAACTATAAGGGCTTTTAGGGTAGATTTATAGAGAGCAAACGGTTGCACAGGCGAAGCAAATTGTTCGGGCAAATTGTTGAAGAGGTGACAAGATGGATTTCGAGAAGCTAAAGATGTTCTGCAAGGTTGTTGAAGCCGGCAGCTTCCAGAAGGCGGCAGAGAGCGAGTATGTCTCGCAAAGGGCCGTGTCGCAGATGATGAAGAAGCTTGAGGACGAATTGGGACTCAAGCTCTTTGAGCGGGACAAGAACAAGATTGTCGTGACGTCGATCGGACGGGACTTTTACTTGTACGTGCGCAACATGCTGCAGAAGTTCACGGTCAACGTCAATGCCTTGCGCTATGAAGCCAGAGCCAAGCAGCGGTTGATTTGCGGCTATTTTTCGCCATTTGACGGAGCTTTGCTAAGAGAGAAGCTGTATCATTTTATAAACGATGAGATTCAGTTGACCGTTGTCCATGAAAGCATTGACCATCTGCTGAGCGATCTCGCAAATGGACTGGTGGATTTAGCCACGGTGCTGGATTATGGGCAGCCAGGGCTGGTGATTGACAATCCGGACTTGGTCAGCGTGGATGTATATGAAAATGAGATGATCATGGGGGTCAGTGACCTGAATCCTTTGAGTCGGCTGAATGAGTTTCCTGTGGCGGAAATTGGTGGTCTGCCAGTCTTGTACTACATGCCAGAGGAGAACTCGCATTATTTGCGGCAGGCCTTTTTATCGACTTTGCCAGAAGAAATCAAGGCCAGCTGCGCGCATATTTCTAATATTGAACAGATGCAGATGCTGGTGTCCTTGAACAAGGCGGTGGCTTTTTACCCAAAAGGGCTGCTGGAGTACGTGCTGACGGACAAGGAACATATCAGCTATTTGCCGCTGGCGGGGGCGAGCAAGCGGAGCAAGTACCGGATCAAGGTGATCTACAACCGCCGCAGCGAGAAGCATTCACTCATTAATAACTTTCTGGCTTGCTTTGCATGACCAAGTGGCTGGAAAAAGGGTGCCGTGGCGGCCTATTTTTGCCCGAAGGATTTTTTGATCTGCTTTAAAAAGCGTTCAGCAATCGGAGAAAGTATTTGATACTTTTTCCAAACAAGGTATAAATTCGTCTCCAATTTTGGCGTCAGCGGCCGGAAGACCATCCCACTTCCTGGGGACGTGTCGACTAACTTGTCAAAGGAAAGCAGATAGCCCAGGTGCTCTTTGGCAAAAAGAGAGGCATTGTAGACCAGGCCGAAAGAGCCTTCTAGCTGGAGCTCATCCATCCGGTCTTTGGCCCAGCGGGAGATATCATTTTTCCAGCCTTGATCCGAGCAAAAGAGGGGCAGGCCGACCAGGTCGTCAACGCTGATCGCTGCTTTTTCAGCCAGTGGCAGGTCAGCTGGCATGACCACGCCCCAAGTATCGGTTTCTGGGAAAAGCAAGGATTCATACTTACTTGTGTCAGGTATTTCCGCCAAAACAACAAAGTCCAGCAGGCCCTTGTCCAGCTTCTCAGCCACCTGGGAAGTATCACCGCTAGTGATGTGGTAGCGTAAATCCGGATATAACTGCTTAAATGAATTGATCTCCTTGGCTAAAAAGCTGATCTGATAGGATTCAGCCAGGCCAAGGTAGAGGTCGCCACCCGTAATGTCATCTAAGGATAAAAATTCTTCTTCAATCTTGTCAGCCATGCTGACCAAGTCTTCAGCCCGGTTGCGCAAGAGAAAGCCTTCGTCGGTTAATTTGATGCTGAAGGCTTTTCTGGTAAAAAGTTTCTGCCCCAGTTCTTCTTCCAGGGATTTAATGGCCTTGGACAGGGTCGGTTGGGTAACGTGCAGGCTTTCCGCGGCCCGAGTCATGTTCTCATCTCTGGCAACGGCTAAAAAGTAACGTAAAGTGCGAAGCTCCATCTTTTCTCCTCATCATTCATAAAAAGAATATCTTGAGATGAATTATAACGATTAGCATGGGGTTAGGCAAGGATTTATACTAAGAGTCAGGTAAGATCAAAGACAAGGAGACCGGAATGGATTTACCGACAATCAAACACAGCCTGGTTGACGCAGGCTGTGAAGAGGCTTTGGCTAACGAGATTATTTGCTTATATAGAGGCGGGCAAAATGAGGATGCCCTTCGGAAAATGAAATTGGCAAGGTGCCGCGCAGTGGGCATTTTACATGAATGCAGCCGCAAGGTCGACTTGCTGGGTAATTTAATTAGAAAAGCAGAAAAAGAGCAGTCTATCAGGAAATAACGGAGGCAAAAATATGATGCAGACAGAAGAATTAAAGTTAACGCAAGAATGGGACAAGGTCTTTCCAAAGAGTGACAAGGTTGACCATAAAAAAGTAACCTTTGTAAATCACTTTGGCATTACTTTAGCCGCTGACATGTACACGCCAAAGAATGCCGCAGAAAAATTGCCTGCAATTGCAGTTTGTGGTCCATTTGGGGCAGTTAAGGAACAATCAAGCGGCTTATACGCGCAGGAAATGGCAGAAAGGGGTTTTCTGTCCATTGCTTTTGATCCATCATTTACTGGTGAATCCGGTGGCAATGTAAGAGCTGTGAACAGCCCAGACATCAACGTCGAAGACTTCCAAGCCGCGGTTGATTTTTTATCAGTGCAAGACAATGTAGATCCAGAAAGAATCGGAATTATCGGCATCTGCGGCTGGGGCGGGATGGCCTTACAGACGGCCGCAATCGATACCAGAATTAAAGCAACAGTTACTTCAACTATGTATGATATGTCCAGAGTGACTGGTAACGGATACTTTGACGCCGATGACAACGAAGAAGCCCGGCACAAGATGAGGGTTGCCTTGAATAAACAAAGAACGGCAGACTACAAGGCTGGCAGCTATGCCAAGGCTGGTGGGGTGGTTGACCCTTTGCCAGCAGACGCGCCAAAGTTTGTCAAGGACTACTACGCATATTACAAGACTCCGCGCGGTTACCACAAGCGCAGCCTTAACTCAAATGATGGCTGGAATGTAACTGCTGCAACTTCTTTACTGAACATGCGGCTGTTGACTTATTCAAATGAAATCAGAAACGCCGTTTTGATGATCCATGGCGACCAGGCTCACTCTTGCTATATGTCTAAAGACGCATACGCCAATATGATCAAGGACAATAAGTATACTGACAACAAGGAACTGCTCTTGATCCCAGGGGCAAGTCACACCGACCTTTACGACCAAAAGGACATCATTCCCTTTGATAAGATGGAAGCCTTCTTTGACAAGTACTTGAAGTAAGTAGGTAGCGGGATGAAGCTGGAAGATTTTTTAGCGTATACAAACAGCGGGAAAAGGATCCTTGATCCTTCAGAAGAGCTTGATTATAGCTCATATTTAACGCAAGAAGCCTTGAAGGTAACGATGGAGCTGAATAATGCCTATCATACGCCAGAAGAGGTGCAGGACTTGTTTGCCAAGCTAACAGGCAGCCCGGTCAACCGGAGCTTGAGCCTGGTGCCGCCATTTTACACCGACTGCGGGAAGAATATTCATGTTGGCAAAAATGTGTTCATCAATACTGGTTGCACGATTCAAGATCAAGGCGGAGTCTACATTGGCGACGGTGCCTTAATTGGCCACCACGCCACGATCACGACTTTGAACCACGAGCAAGATCCAGGCAAAAGAGGGGAACTGCTGCCAGCAGCGGTTCATATTGGCAAAAGAGTCTGGTTTGGCGCGAACGTAACTGTTTTGCCAGGCGTCACGATTGGTGATGGAGCAATTATCGCGGCTGGCGCGGTAGTTACGAAGGATGTTCCAGCTAGAACGATCGCGGCAGGTGTCCCAGCCAGGGTGGTGAAAGAAATACGTGAATAGCTGAAAAGGCTGCATTCCTTTATATTAGGGGCTCCACAAGGATGTTAGTCGATTCCTTCGTAAAGGGCGCGGAATCTGCAGGAATAGAGAATCAAATGGAAGGTGTTCAGAACACAACTATGAAAAAAGAGAAATTGCTCTTGCCGATTCTTGTATTGGTCTTGGCTCTTATGGTATCGGGATGTGGGAAGCAGTCGGTATCTGAAAGTCCGACCGGGAAATCGAAAAGTGTGGAGGTTTTTAATTCTAAACAGATTGATGATTTAACATCTGAGGAACAAGCAGCATCAGAAGCAGAATCTGTGAACGAGCCTTCCGCAAATGAAAACAAAGCCACACAAAAGAATACAAAGGAGGACACAGAAGCTATGCTGCAGATGAAGATTGGAGACAAAGCAGTTAACGTAGAATGGGAGAATAATGAGTCGATTCAAGCACTGAGAGATTTGTGCACCGATAAACCGCTCACTATTCAAATGTCTAAGTACGGTGGTTTTGAACAGGTTGGCTCCCTTGGACGGAGCCTTCCAAGGGATGACCATCAGACTACCACAGGCGCGGGAGACATCGTTTTATATTCCGGAAATCAAATCGTTGTCTTTTACGGCGCTAACTCCTGGGCCTACACAAGACTGGGACATATTACCGATCAGAATGCAGCAGGAATGTCGAAGCTTCTTGGAAATGGTGATGTGACTATCACACTCAGTATCAAGTGAGTCAAATGAGGATCTTGGTCTTAAATGGAAGCCCTCACGCGAACGGGGCAACCTCAGACCTGGTGAGTGCTTTTTCAATCGGAGCGATGGAGGCCGGTCAGTGTGTTGCATGTTTTTTGATTAAAAAGCGTGCGCAAACTCGTGTCTTTAGACATGAGTCAAGCACGCAAA
>NZ_JBJFHB010000046.1:0-8950 GCF_051893255.1 Lactobacillus sp.
GTGATGATTTGCCCAAAATGATGTCAGCCGAGGTGATGATTTGCCCAAAATGATGTCAGCCGAAGTGATGATTTGCCCAAAATGATGTCAGCCGAGGTGATGATTTGCCCAAAACGATGTCAACCGGCGCGAAGTGTTGCCCAAAATGATGTCAACTCGAGTTAGATGCTAGTAATAATGAGTTTGGTTGATATCATTTTGTGCAGGTGAGCCCGGTGGTTGATATCATATTGTGCAGGTGTGTCTGGCGGTTGATATCATTTTGTGCAACATCATGCGCGTCTCGTCTGTCCCAACCCTTGTGCAAGCACCAACGCTGGCAAAGACTAAAGTTGTACCTAACACTGAGACAAAATAAAGGTCAAGACCCATTTCATGGATCTTGACCTTTTTACCTAACAATTTGTTATGCAAATCACTGTTAGTATATCGCTTAGACAGACTAACTACTTGCTCCGTTGCTCCATCTTCTTAACCCGCCATTCAAACGCACAGTTATAAATGATGCTGAAAGCCAGAGCGGCCAAAAATACTTGTCCAAGGTTAAAGCTGCGCTTAAAAACACTGTCTAAAAGGTATGATAACAGCATGAGTACCGGTGTTGACACTAGACTATACCCAATAATTTTCTTAATCATTTAAAGTCCTCCAAAAATGAAATTACGCCGTAGTCCGGCTGACGCTGAACAGGGTCTTGAAGACGCCGGTTGATAAACCAGGCGTGTCCTTGACGATGAAAGTCAAAAAGCCCGAGTCAGAAATCGTCTGGGTGAAAAAGTCGCTCCCTACAGAATTTAGGATCGACAAGACCACGTACATGAAGAAGTAGGCAGCAACGAAGGAGACGATGGCGCCGGCCGTGTGGTCCAGGGCCGCCGTGAAACCAACCTTGTTGCTTTGCTCTGGGAGCCAATTTTTAAAAATCTTGGTAACTTGCTTGAGCACAAAGAGCAAGACGAAGAAGGCGCCGAAGCGGCAGATCTGCAAAACCAGGCTGGAGTTCGCCGAGGCTACGGCGCTAGCGGTGTTGCTCTGCCCGATAAAAAGCTTGTAGACCAGGTTGCCGACCGGGTTTTGCAGCATGATGGCGATCATGAAGACGATCCCGGCAAAAATCAGGTTGACGATCCGCTTGGAAAAGCCGACCTGGTAGCCCTTGTAGGTCTGCCAAGCAAGATACAAAATGACGAAAATTACTAAAAGCATGGTGATCTTCTTTCTAAATTCTTTGATTCGTGATTTTTTACGGAATTTTTTGACCTCAGGGCCAAAATAATCCATAATTTATAAAGACAGTTTGTGTAACATTTTTGCGCAAGATACTATTTTGCGTTACATTTAAAGGGTGTGAAACGCGATGAATCCTGAACTTTTTGCAGAAACATTATCAAAAAATAATTTTAAGTTGTCTAGCCGCCAAGAGCAACAATTTAAAACTTATTTTAAAGAATTGGTCCGGGTCAACGAATACGTCAACTTGACCAGAATCACTGACGAAGACGAAGTCTACCTCAAGCACTTCTATGATAGCATTACGCCGCTTTTACTCGTGCCAGAAGTCTTTACTGAAGGCGCCAGCCTCTGCGACGTGGGGGCCGGCGCGGGTTTTCCGTCCTTGCCGATCAAGATCCTGCGTCCGGATTTGGAAGTGACCATCGTCGACTCTCTAGGCAAGCGGCTTACTTTTTTAAAGGATCTAATGGAAAAATTGGACATCACTGGCGTCAACCTGGTTCATGGCCGGGCCGAAGATGTCGGCCAAAACCCAGAATACCGCGAGCACTTTGACCTGGTGACCGCCCGGGCCGTTGCCCGCATGAGCGTTTTGAGCGAATATTGCCTGCCCCTGGCCAAAGTGGGCGGCAAGTTCGTTGCTTTAAAGGGGCCCAAGGCCGAAAGCGAGCTGGATGATGCTAAAAAGGCGCTTGCGACCCTCGGCGGCAAGACGGCATTAGTTAAGGAATTCACCCTGCCAGGGAGCAGCGAGGAGCGGACCATCATCGTGACCGATAAAGTTCAGGCCACGCCGCAGAAGTACCCGCGCCAAGCCGGCACCCCGAACCGCAAGCCTTTATAATTCTTTGGAGGAAACCGTATGGCTTTTAGCTTTTTCCATAAAAATGACCTGCCTCAAAACAAGCAGGTCCAGGATCTGCCAATCGCGCAGCTTCACCCTAATCGTTATCAGCCTAGAAGAACTTTTAGTGAGGAATCAATTAAGCAACTGGCCCAGACCTTGGACGAAGAGGGGCTCTTGCAGCCAATCGTCGTGCGTGAAGACGGCGAAGGCTACGAAATCGTGGCCGGCGAGCGCCGCTACCGGGCAGCCAAGAGCTTGGGCTGGGAGAAAATTCCAGCCATCGTCAACAACCTGTCTGACGCTCAGACTGCTTCTCTGGCCCTGATCGAAAACCTGCAAAGGGAGAACCTGAACCCGATCGATGAGGCCCTGGCCTACCAGGAACTGATGAAGATCAACAACTTGACTCAGACCCAGCTGGCCCAAAATATCGGCAAGTCTCAGTCTTACGTGGCCAATAAATTGCGCCTCTTAAAACTGGCCCCAAGCGTCCAGCAAAGCCTGGCTCAAGGGCAGATCAGTGCCCGCCACGGCCGGGCCCTACTCACCTTGGACGTGGACCAGCAAGGGCGGCTCTTAAAGGAAATCCTCGACAAGGACCTGAGCGTCAAGGAAACGGAAAAAATCGCGGCTGATTTTGACAATTATTTTGCTCCGAAAAAGGCAAAGAAGCCGGCGATCCGCTACAGCAAGGACCTGCGCGTCCAGATCAACACGATCAAGCAGGCCGTGAAACTGGCCAAAGAAGCCGGCACCAAGGTGCAAGTTAAAGAAGAGAAGACGTCTGACGAATACACGATCACCATCGTCATGAAGAATCAGGCGCCTGGTAAAAAGGAGGAATAGCGCATGGTAAGCATTATTGCGGTAGCCAACCAAAAAGGCGGGGTCGGCAAGACGACCACGACCGTCAACTTGGCGGCGTCAATTGCTAAAAGAGGCTATAAGGTCTTGATTGTGGACATTGACCCCCAGGGCAATGCTACTTCAGGCCTGGGCATTGAAAAGTCGACGATTGAATACGACGTCTACAATGTCTTGATCGATGAAATTCCGATTGCCTCAGCGATTAAAAAGACCACCAGCAAGAACCTGGACATCGTGCCGGCCACCATCAACTTGGCCGGGGCGGAAACGGAATTGATCAGCATGATGGCCCGGGAAACCCGCTTGAAGGGGGCCATCGACGACTTAGGCGACGCCTACGACTTTATTTTTATCGACTGTCCGCCATCCCTGGGGCAGCTCTCGATCAACGCCTTCACGGCCAGCCAGTCCATCCTGATCCCGGTCCAAAGCGAATACTACGCTATGGAAGGCTTGAGCCAGCTGCTGAACACCGTTCGCCTGGTTCAAAAGCATTTCAACAAGGACTTAGGCGTTGAAGGCGTGCTCTTGACCATGCTGGATGCCCGGACCAACCTGGGGGCTGACGTGGTGCAGCAAGTAAGAGAATACTTCGGCGACCGGGTTTACAAGACCATCATCCCCCGGATCACCAAGCTGGCCGAAGCCCCAAGCTATGGCCAGGCAATTACGGAATACGCGCCAAATTCCCGCGGCGCCAAGGTGTACGATGACTTAGCAAAAGAGGTGCTGAAAGCTCATGGCAAGAGACTCAAGAAGTAGCAAAGAGAAGAAAAGAGGGGGCCTGGGCCGCGGGCTGAACGCCTTGTTTGAAGACGAGCCCCAAGTAAAGCCGGCTGAAGAAATCGAAGACCTGCCTTTGGCTGAAGTCCGGCCCAACCCTTATCAGCCAAGAAAGAATTTTGATGAAAAAAAGCTGACCGAACTCGCCGAATCCATCAAGGAAAACGGCGTTTTGCAGCCGATCATCGTCCGCCGGTCGGTGTCTGGCTATGAAATCATTGCCGGCGAGCGCCGCTTCCGGGCGTCAGAACTAGCTGGCAAGGCCACCATCCCGGCCATCATCCGCCAGTTTGACGAAAGCCAGATGATGGAAGTCGCCATCTTGGAAAACCTGCAAAGAGAAGACCTGACTCCTTTAGAAGAAGCCCAGGCCTACGAAATGCTGCAAAAGAATCTCGGCTTAACCCAAGAAGAAGTGTCCAAGAAGATGGGCAAGTCTCGTCCTTACATCACTAACTACCTGCGCCTTTTAACCTTGCCGCAAAAGACCAAGGGCCTCTTGCAGCGGGGCGAACTGTCCATGGGGCAGGCGAGAACCCTGCTTGGCTTAAAGGACAAGACCAAGATCGATGATCTGGCCAAGCGGGTGGTCAAGGAAGGGATGCCGGTCCGCAAGCTGGAAGCCCTCGTTTCCCAAATGAACGAGCGCGGGCAAAAGCGGAAGAAGAAGCCGGGCAAGTCGCCTTTTGTCAAGGCTAGCGAAAGCCAGCTTTCTGCTAAGTTTGGCTCTCCCGTCAGCATCACGGAAAACAAGCAGGGCAAGGGCCACTTGTCCATTGACTTTGCCGGCCCTGAAGAATTAAACCGCATTTTAGATCTATTAGGTGTGAATCTCGATGACTAAAAACTTTACTTTTGCTTTAGCAGATACTGTGGAAATGAAGAAGCCCCATGCCTGCCAGACCAATAACTGGGAAGTCATGCGCTTAGGCGCTGACATCCGCCTCAAGTGCATGGGCTGCGGGCACGTGGTCATGATGCCGCGGGCTGATTTCAATAAAAAAGTAAAAAAGCTGCTGGCCAAGGCCAACGACCCGGTCAACCAAAAGAGCGACTTTTACGTGCCTAAAGAAGAAATTGCCCGGCCAAACTTTAGCTAGTTATTGACTAATCAGGCTAAAAGGCCAAAAATAGACAAGTACAAACACAAGACAAGAAAGAGGAATATACAACATGGCTTTAACTGCTGGTATCGTCGGTTTGCCAAACGTCGGCAAGTCAACTCTATTTAACGCTATTACCAAGGCGGGGGCGGAAATGGCTAACTACCCATTTGCCACCATCGAACCTAACGTGGGCATGGTCGAAGTGCCTGACAAGCGCTTGGCCCGGATCCAAGAACTGATCCCGGCTAAGAAGGTGGTCCACACTACTTTTGAATTTACGGACATCGCCGGCTTGGTGAAGGGGGCTTCTAAGGGTGAAGGCCTTGGGAACAAGTTCTTGGAAAACATCCGCCAAACCGATGCCATCGTGCACGTGGTTCGGGCCTTTGACGACGAAAACATCACTTCCGTTTCCGGCAAGGTGGACCCAGAAGAAGACATCAACACCATCAACCTGGAACTGGTTTACGCTGACCTTGACTCTGTTGACCGCCGCATCTCCAAGGTGCAAAAGATGGCTCAGCAAAAGGACAAGGAAGCCATGGCTGAATACGCCGTTTTGCAAAAGATCAAGCCAGTTCTGGAAGCCGGCGACCCAGTTCGCTCCATTAAGTTTACGGACGACGAAGCCAAGATCGTGAAGGGCCTCTTCCTCTTGACTTCTAAGCCAGTCATCTACGTAGCCAACATCGCCGAAGAATCCATGGCTGACCCAGAAGCTGACAAGTACTACCAAATCGTCAAGGCTCACGCTGACAAGGAAGGCGCCGGCTGCTTGGGCATCTCCGCTGCCATCGAAGAAGAAATCGCTGGCTTAGACGATGAAGAAAAGGCAGAAATGCTGGCGGCTGAAGGCGTGGAAGAATCAGGTTTGGACCGCTTGATCCGGGCTGCCTACCACCTTTTGGGCCTTAGAACCTTCTTCACGGCCGGCGGCAAGGAAACCAGAGCCTGGACCTTCAAGCAGGGGATGAAGGCACCGCAAGTTGCCGGGATCATCCACTCTGACTTTGAACGTGGCTTCATCAGAGCCGAAGTCGTTTCTTTTGACGACTTAGACAAGTATGAAACCATGCAAAAGATCAAGGAAGCTGGCCGTGTCCGCCTGGAAGGCAAGGACTACGAAGTGCAAGATGGCGACATCATCGAATTCCGCTTCAACGTTTAATTTTTTTTAAAAAAGAAAAAAGCAACAGAAAATAGGAGACTAATCAGTGACTGAAGAAAAGCAGGTTCAAGCTGAAAAGCAAGAAAAACTGAAAAAGCAGGGCGAAGCTGAAGCCGCTAAGGAAGAAATCAAGCAAGAAAACCCGAAGGACTTGGCCAAGAAGCTGTCCAACAAGAACCAGGACTACTTGTTCCGCTTAAGAAAAGAATTGATCGCGGGCGGGATGAAGGAAGATCAGGCTGACGCCGAAATTGACAGCCTCTTGCCAGACATCTACGCGGCCCAAATCAAGGGTCAGCCAGCCGGCACCCTCTTTGGTGTATCCCCAACCATCAAGGCTGGGCAAATCCTGCACCCAGTGGTCAAGCCAACTAAGGTGCCAAACTGGCTGCTGGGCGTTGACAGTGCCCTCATCTACACGGCCATCTTGACCGGGATGTTCGGCTTGATGCAGCTGTTTACCAACGACAACAAGAAGACCGCCAACGGTTCCGGCATCTTGACCCTGATCGTGATGGGGATTGCCATGGGCTGGTACTTCACCAAGTACAACACTTGGATGAAGCCAGATCCAAAGACCGGCAAGACGGCCTGGGGCAAGGTTATCTGGGGCCTGATCGGTTCCTTGGTCTTGATCATGGCCATCGTTTTGGTTCTGTCCGTTCCGGCCTTGTCTGTCATCAACCCGGTTCTGCCAGGCTGGGCCGACCTCTTGGTGGCTGCGATTGCCACTGGAGCTTGGTACCTGATCCGCAAGCACTACGGCATTCACGGCAGTTCCTTTAGCCCAGATACCTTGACCATGGACAAAAAATAAATTCAATAGCGTGCTTTTGTTTTAAAAAAGGTGTAAACTAAATAAGCGATAAACAAATAGGTGAGAATTCATCTATTTGTTTTTGTTTGAGACAGTTTTTTTAAGTAATTGATTAAAAGGGAGGCAAAATGCTTAAGACTTTGCTTAAGTCCGTGCGCCAGTACAAGAAAGAAACGCTTCTTTCTCCCTTGTGCGTCATTTTCGAAGTCTTCATCGAAATGTACATTCCGTACATCATGGGGATGTTGATCGACAACGGCATCTACAAGGGCAACATGGCCTATGTGCAAAAAATGGGTCTGTTCACCATTTTCTTGACTTTAGTGTCCCTGGTCTTGGGGGCAGCGGCCAGCTACTTCTCCGCTCACGCGGCGGCTGGCTTTACCGCCAACTTGCGCCACGACATGTTCTACCACATGCAGGAATTTTCTTTTGAAAATATCGACAAGTTCTCTAGTGCCAGTTTGGTGACGCGGCTCACCACGGACACCAACAACATCCAGATGGCCTACCAGATGAGCATCAGAATGGCGGTTAGAGCACCGTTCATGCTGGTCATTTCCTTGATCATGGCGATGATGATCTCTGCCAAGCTGACCTTGGTTTTCTTGGTCGCTGTGCCATTTTTGGCCGTTGCCATGATCTTGATCGTCAATGGTGCGCGCCCATACTTCCCAAGAATCTTCCGGGCTTATGACGAATTGAACCGGAAGGTCCGGGAAAATATTCGCGGGGTGCGGGAAGTCAAGACTTTTGTCCACGAAACGGAACAAATCGAAAACTTTGAAAAGTCAACCAGCAAGATTTACAAGCTTTTTAGCAAGGCCATGATCATCATGGCATCTAACGGTCCAGTCATGACCTTGACCGTTAACGCCGTGATGCTGGCTCTGTCCTGGTTTGGGGCAAAATTGATCGTGGGTCACCAGCTGGAAACGGGGCAACTGGTTTCCATGTTCTCATACACCATGTCAGTTTTGATGAGCTTGATGATCCTGTCCATGATCTTCACCCAGCTGATGATGGCCCAGGCCAGCGGCCGGCGGGTGGCGGAAGTGTTAAACGCTCAGCCAACCATCACCAATCCGGTCAAGGAACCACTTGAAGACGTTACTAACGGGGAAATCGTTTTTGACAACGTCGACTTCAAATACGACAAAGACGACGACCACTACGCCTTAAAGGACATCAACTTGACCATCAAGTCTGGGGAAACCATCGGGATCATCGGGGAAACGGGTTCTTCTAAGTCAACCCTGATCTCCATGATTCCGCGTCTTTATGACGTAACCGGCGGTGCCGTCAGAGTCGGCGGCCACAATGTCCGCTCTTACGACCTCAAGGCCCTGAGAGACAACGTTGCTGTCGTTTTGCAAAAAAATGTCCTTTTTACCGGGACCATCAAGGACAACCTGAAGTGGGGCAATGAGCATGCCACTGACGAAGAAATCCTGCGGGCTTCCAAGATTGCTCACGCTGACGGCTTCATCCAAGAAATGCCAGACGGCTACGACACCATGGTTGAGCAAGGCGGTAATAACGTTTCCGGTGGGCAAAAACAGCGGATTACCATTGCCAGAGCCCTCCTGAAGAAGCCAAAGATCCTGATTTTGGACGACTCTACCAGTGCCGTCGACACCAAGACCGAACGGGAAATCCGGCTGGCCTTAAAGCGCGACCTGCCGCAGACGACCAAGATCATTATTTCTCAGCGGATCGTTTCCATTAAGGACGCTGACCGGATCATCGTCATGAACCACGGTAAGATTGAAGATATCGGTACCCACGAAGAGCTGATCAAGCGTAATGACCTCTACAGCTCCATCGCCAAGTACCAAGAAGAAAATAGTAAGTAGGTGAAGCGAATTGGATAAAAAACAACAAACGCCAGCACCAGGCAAGACTTTTTGGCGCCTGATCAAGTATGTTTACCACGTTAGTCCCGCTTCCCTGATCATTTCCTTTATCTCTGTCATCATTGCAGCGGGCTCCACGGTTATCGGCTCTCTCTTCATCGAGCAGGTCATTGACCGCTACATCACCCCGATGCTGAAGGAAAAGACTGCCAACTTTGCGCCGCTGGCCCACGCCATCTTGCTGATGGCTGGGGTCTACGCCATTGGGGTGGT